>JAOUOC010000229.1 GCA_029880585.1 Gammaproteobacteria bacterium | reverse complement strand
TTCAGGTAAGACTTTAACCAGTTTTAAAGCAGCACGATTGACTACTGAGTTGGACTTCATAGATAAGGTGTTTTTTGTGGTAGATCGTAAAGATCTGGATTATCAAACCATGAAAGAGTATCAACGCTTTTCACCAGATAGTGTTAATGGTTCAAATAGCACCGCTGGACTTAAACTTAATCTTGGTAAGGATGACAATAAGATCATTGTTACCACCATCCAAAAACTCAATATATTAATTAAAAATGAAAAAGACTTACCCGTTTACAATCAACAAGTCGTCTTCATTTTTGATGAATGTCATCGTAGCCAGTTTGGTGAAGCTCAGAGCAATATTCAGAAGAAATTTAAAAAATATTATCAGTTTGGGTTTACAGGTACACCGATATTTACTCAGAACGCTTTAGGAGCAGAAACAACGGCCAGTGTATTTGGCAGAGAGTTACATTCCTACGTCATTACTGATGCTATACGTGATGAAAAGGTCTTGAAGTTTAAGGTGGACTATAACGATGTAAGACCTCAGTTTAAAAAGATTGAAAGTGAGCAGGATGAGCAAAAGCTAACCGCAGCAGAAAATAAGAAAGCTTTTTTACACCCAGATCGCATTACAGAAATATCACAATACATACTTAACAACTACAGACAAAAAACGCATCGTCTGCAAACAGGTGGTAAGGGGTTTAACGCCATGTTTGCCGTGAGTAGTGTCGATGCAGCCAAGCTGTATTATGAAACCTTGAATTACTTACAGAAAGACAGTGAAAGACCATTAAAAATAGCGACCATTTTTTCTTTTACTGCCAATGAAGAGCAAGATGCTATTGGTGAAATTCAAGACGAAAGTTTTGATGTTTCGGCAATGAATAGCAGTGCCAAGGAGTACTTGAGTGCCGCTATTGATGATTATAACGCTATGTTCAATATGAACTATGGTGTTGATAGCAAAGGTTTTCAGGATTATTACCGTGATTTAGCTCTACGTGTAAAAAACCAGGAAGTTGATTTACTAATTGTCGTCGGTATGTTCCTCACTGGTTTTGATGCACCTGCATTGAATACCCTCTTTGTTGATAAGAACCTACGTTATCATGGTTTGCTACAAGCCTTTTCTCGAACCAATCGTATCTATGATGCAACCAAGACCTTCGGTAATATAATTACCTTCCGTGATTTGGAAAAATCAACTATCGACTCAATAACCCTTTTTGGAAACAACCAGACCAAGAATGTTGTTCTGGAGAAAAGCTATAAGGAGTATATGGAAGGCTTTACAGATTTGATAACAGGTGAAGCTAGAAGGGGTTATTTAATAGTGGTGAAGGAACTGCAAGAAAAATTTCCCAAGCCTGAAGAGATAGAAAAAGAATCTGATAAAAAAGAATTTGCAAAACTGTTTGGTGAATATCTACGGGTTGAAAATGTACTTCAAAACTACGATGAATTTGCAAGCCTGAAAAACCTGCAAAATCTGGATATGAGTGATCCAGAAGCTGTTGAGGAATTTAAAAACAGACATTATTTGAATGATGAAGAACTGAAAAAACTACAAACAATCAAAATACCCGCTGATCGCAAAATTCAGGATTATCGTTCAACCTACAATGATATTAGAGATTGGTTAAGACGTGAGAAAGCAGCAAGAGAGGAAGCAGAATCAACTATAGATTGGGATGATGTCGTATTTGAGGTAGATCTGCTTAAATCCCAAGAGATCAATCTTGATTACATACTTGAACTGATATTCGAACATAATAAAAATATGAAAGATAAAGACTCTCTGATAGAAGAAGTAAGACGCTTAATCAGAGCTAGCCTGGGACATCGTGCAAAAGAGAGTTTAGTTGTTGATTTTATTAATCAGACAGATTTAGATGAGATTGGCGATAAAGCTACTATTATTGATGCGTTTTTTAGATTTGCTCAAGCTGAACAACAAGCTCAAGCTCAAGAACTGATTAGTGCTGAAAATCTGAATGAAGAAGAAGCAAGGCGTTATATAACAATCTCATTAAAAAGGGAGTATGCCAGTGATAATGGAACTGAGCTGAATGCCATTCTTCCAAAAATGAGTCCATTAAATCCGCAATACTTAACCAAAAAACAAAACGTTTTTCAAAAAATAGCTTCCTTTGTTGAAAAGTTTAAAGGAGTTGGGGGAACGATTTAAATCTTATAGGTAATAAAGTTGAGTGTTATTGTATAAAAAAGTTTAGGGAAGAGATTAAATGAAAATTGTATCTAACACATTTGGTAGCCATGGAAAATTAGTTTCAGAACTACTATCTGATTCACCTGATGAATTATTTTTAGTTTCGCCTTTTTTGGCAAACGATTTCGAAGAGTTCCTAGGTAATTGCGATTTTTCATCTATCAGAAAAATCACATTAATCACTACACTGAAGAAAAACGATCAGGATCAAATCACAAAACCAACATCTTTAAAATCATTCTATCAACTGATGAAAAATCAATGCCCTAATGCTCAAGTAGAAATACATATTGATAATAGTTTACATGGGAAGATATATATTTTTAAAAAAGGCAGTGAACTTAAAGCAATTGTAACTTCTGCAAATCTCACAAAGAACGGTTTTTATAATAATAATGAATGGGGATTGTTAATTGGAGATAACAATATCATTACGCAATTAGAAAAAGAAGTATTGGAGTGTATAGAGTACCCGGATATTACAGAATTTTTAGTTGAACAATTATTAAGTTATTCCGATCAATTCCAACGAGATAATCCAGAATGCAAGAAGATTGTTAAACCAACTTCAGATATTTTAGATACTGTCTATTATCTAGGACAAAATAATAATAAGGAACCAAAGTACTATTTAAAACCCATAGGAGTATCAGAAAATCCAATATTGAAAGATTCAAAAAGAGATTTTTCTGAGTTACATCAGAATTTACATTTTTCAAAGAAGGGTACTGGAACAATAAAAACTGGAGACATACTAATCACCACTGCTGTTGGTTGCGGATGTTTGCTTTCATATTTCCAAGTGACGGGAACACCAAAAGAGGCAACCGATAAAGAAAAGCAAATAGAACCCTGGAAGGAAAGATGGCCGTGGTATATTGAGGGGAGAAACCTTTCTACAAAGTATGGAGGATGCTGGTGGGAGTACGATCTTACACGTAAAAAGTTATTAAAAAAATATCAAGAAGAATATCCCAACGAAGCGGTTACATTAGCGGGTAGAAAAACTTTGGGAACTTTAAATTTTGGTAACGATAAAGTTCAAATAACTAAAACATTTGCAGAGTTTTTAATTGCTCAAATTGATGAATTCAATAAGTAAGAATTTATTAAAACGCTGTGAGTGATTGAATGATTAGCTTGATTCAATAGATAAAAATCGTTATTTATAGTACACGGTTAACGCAAAGACTACAGGAATGGTATGAGCGAATTTTATGAAAAGTTTCGGGATGAAGGCAAGGAACCAAAAGTAACATCAAAGCATAAACCGAAAAAATGTCCTAAGTGTGATTCAACCAATATTGCTGAAATTAAATACGGTTATCCTACCCATAACTGTAACTATGGAGATGATTGGGTTGAAGGTGAAGTTGTTTACGGGGGATGTGTTATATGTCCAGACAACCCAGCCTGGCAGTGTATGAGTTGTCAGTTAAACATACACGCTGAGAATGGGTGGTTTTAAAAACAGGGAGAGTAATACCAGACTTGCTCATTTTTTCAAATTCCCCTAACATGAAGCCATTGGGCAGCACGGGTGGCATTGTGCTGTGTAAGCGAAAGCTGAACCCCTTAATTTTAGAGCTGCTGCTTGTTTGACAATCGAAGGGTGACGTAAAGTACAGCAGGGCTTTATAGTCTAAAGCCACTCTGTGCATTTTCTGTGCACCAAACTAGTCAACAATCGTTATCACTCATCATTAATTGTAACGACCATCTGAATCGATAGTAATTACTTGATACAACTTGTATGTACTTGAAATCAGGTTTCAAGAAATTCAAAAACCCCAGTATGAAAAAGGACTGAAATTTGTGCTAAAAACCCAACCCATCCTCAATAAAGTCTTTTAATATCATATAGTTAGACTATGAGAATCTTCTGTTTTTTGCTCACAAAAGCTTTTTCTGTGCAGATTAATCGTAAACGAATGATTATCAATGGTTATTGATTGTAAGAAGCAGGCAAAAGACTAATTAAGATCGGTGATTAACTGGTATTAGATTGTGGTGATTGTTGATTCTG
>JAOUOC010000228.1 GCA_029880585.1 Gammaproteobacteria bacterium | reverse complement strand
TAAAAGCTGGCACTGCAAAACGGTTAACGCTATTCAGTACCGAACCTGAAAATGCCGTTAGTGAAACAAACAAGATATAGGGGAAAGTGATTTTCAATAGCAACGAAGCCAACTCAAACTTATTATCTTCTCCCACAAAGCCGGGACCAAAAAGGCCAACCAAAGCTGGCGAACCAATCACACCAACAATGGTTACTAACAACAGAACCAATCCCAAAGTACCGGATGTTTCGGCTATCAACCGTTTAACCTGATCGCTAGATTTATTGGTTTGATATTCTGATAGAACCGGAATAAAAGCTTGTGAAAAGGCCCCTTCTGCAAAGAGTCTTCTTAAAAAATTAGGAATTTTTTGCGCCACCAGAAATACATCCGTAACCCAACTGGCACCTAACAGGTTGGCCATAACAATATCACGAACCAAACCCAGTATTCGTGAGAGAAAAGTCATAGCGCTGACCACGATACCTGACTTTAACAACTTGGTGGACATATTATTCCTTTTGTAATTGAGTCAAACAACTCAAAACACTTTTTTTGTTGGAGAGATTTATTGTCTGGCAATTCTAACGCTAAAAGCGATTTGCCACAAATGCTAATGTACTGCTTCACTCACTATATCTTGCAACAAAAGCCAATAAAAACAAGGCGATCCAAGTTTGCATATTAGTAAATAATTGCCTACCTTTACAGATATAAAATTGATTAGTTGTGGGCAATACATGCAAGATGTTTTCAGGTATACAGGGCTGACTTTAAGTGTGGGGTTATTAATCTCCGCTCTCTATTTTTTTTATGCTCAGCCAAAATTTATTAATACATTTTTTAGCAATTCACCAGCTCTGTATGGTTTACAAACCAATTTTGAACTTTCGCAAGTTCCCATGAAAAATCAAAGCAACGATGAAGTTTTTTGGCAAGACTATAATCAAACTCCATTGTTTGTTACCGCCGGATTTACCAGTTGTGTCAAAAGTTGCCCGGTTACTCTGGCATTCTACCGAGAACTTGCCAAACAAATCAAAACACCGATCAATTTCGCTTTTTTGACCATCGATCCGGAAATTGATTCAACCGAAAGACTGGCTACCTATTTGGGAAACATTAATCCGGATTTTATTGGTCTAAGAGTCGAACAACCTCATTTACTGGATCAGGTGATCAGCGAGTTAAAACAATCAGTTTTTAAAACTGGCAATGAAAATGACTTTATTCACAAGGGTTTTATCTATCTTATACATCCAGAACACAAGGGCTTAATCATCTATCAGGACTACCAAATGGATATCCAGAGCATGATTAATGATCTGAAAGTTTTGTCATCATAAATTTAATATTGGAATAGCCCAAACCAGATGTAAACAAGGGAAATGCAAATGAATCAAACTGAACATAAAAATGTCACTGATTTTGTAACATCAAAACTCAAGGCGGATCATGCTGCATCCGACAAAATAATGCTAATAATTCTGGCAGCCCATTTGCCGTTCATTTTCTTTATCATTCCAGCAGGCTATAACACCCATCTACAGGGAGCTATTCCTGCTACTTTAACCGTGATGGCCAGCTTTATTGCCTATTGGGTCGTTAAGGGCTCTTTTATTTCCAGAGCCATTATTGCTTCCAGCTTTATGATTATGTCGATGATTCTTATTATGCAGCAACTAGGCAGACTTGAAATGCATTTTCATGTATTTGCCGCCATGTCGTTTTTAATTATCTGGCGAGACTGGAAAGTGTTACTGGTTGCAGCAGGCATTATTGCTATTCATCATGCCGTCAGTGTTCCACTACAGCTTGCAAACAGTAATATAGCTGGTATTCCTTATATAGCCTATGGGCAAACTTGCGATTGGCCAACATTCTTTGTACATGCCATCTTTGTGATCATGGAAACTGCCATTCTGGTATTCTTTAGCCAGCGCCTGTATTCCAGATTTATCTTAAGCAGTCAAATTACAGGTACATTAACGCTTGTAGCGAAGAATAAGGATATGACAAGTGATTTGGCTCACTTCATCGCGAGAAACAAGGAAGATGAAGAGGTCATACACACACTCAAGGATTTTTATCAGCTAATTCAGAAAACCATTTCTGATTTTCAATCAGCATCGGAAGATCTGGTTGAAATTGCTGACAATTCGAATGCTATAGCCAGTTCCAATCAGCAGGAAGTTTCATCGCAAACAGACCATGTTAATATGATTGCAACTTCCATATATGAAATGTCCAGCACCATCAGTGATATTACCAACATTACAGGCTCTGCAGCCCAATCAGCAGAAAAAGCTGAGGCTTTGTCCTCACAAAGCCGTGACAAGGTTACTGATACCGTGGACAAGATGCAGTCTCTGGTTACCCAGTTAAGCGGCGCAAAAACTTTTGTTGATAATCTGGCAAATGATACGACTGAAATTGTTAACACATTGAATGTGATCAGAAGTATTGCGGAACAAACCAACTTATTGGCTTTAAATGCAGCAATTGAAGCAGCCAGAGCCGGTGAACAGGGTCGCGGATTTGCAGTGGTTGCTGATGAGGTAAGATCGTTAGCACAAAGAAGCCAGGAAGCGACCAATGAAATTGATGAGGTAATCGACAAACTTCAGGATACTGCCAAGAAAGCCGTTGATATGATGGATGTGGCGCAGTCCAGTAGTATGGAAACCATTAATGTTGCTGAATCAACCAAGGAACTTTTGCTAAAATCCAGCGAAGCTACATTTCAAATTAGTGGGTTAAGTATTCAAATAGCCAATGCCATTGAAGAACAAAAAGGTGTTTCCGGAGGGGTTACGCGAGATATTGAATCTATTAGCCAATCTATCAAGCAGTTCAAGGCTAAAGCGGATGAATCAGCAGATTTATCGGCCAAGACGGCCAGATTAGGTCATCATCTTAAAAATTCGGCGTTTAGTTTGAAAATCAGGTAGTTTGTTTTTTATTATTATTTGTTGAAAGGGCAGACTTTTGATCTGCCCTTTTTTTATCAAAGAAAAAGTAAACTGATTCTTAGATAGGTACGATATTTTCGGCTTGTGGTCCTTTTTGACCATTGGTAATAACGAACTGTACTTGCTGACCTTCCACAAGTGTTTTAAAACCATCGTTAACAATAGCACTAAAATGAGCAAAAACATCTGGTCCATTTTGTTGCTCGATAAAACCAAAACCTTTAGATTCGTTGAACCATTTAACGGTTCCTGTAACTGTATTAGACATAATAATATCCTGAATAAATTGTATGTAGTAATGCCTTAAAAAGGCGTTTTTTGCTTAAAAAATGTAAAATTGATCTTAAAACTGCAGGACGGAGAATTACGAATAAAACAACGAAATGTAGATATAAACAATAATCTTTCTTAGCTGATGCGCACTATATAGCTTTTATTTATGTTTGTCGAGACTTATTTTCACTTATTTTTTCTAGGGGTCAGATGAACTTGAAAATCAGATTTCAAGTTCATCTGACCCCTTATTTATTATTATATATTACTGCCCTACGGTCTCCTTGCCTTCTCCACCAAACTTTGTTGCAAAATATCCAATAATCAAACCAATAATTGCACCTTCAGCCACAAACCAGAATGGCGAGGTCATAAAACCGTCTTCCCCAAACATATTATGCAAAATGGCTTGCATGGTATCAAAAGCGAAAAAGGTTAATACAAAGTTCATCCATGCCCCAAGGATGGGAGCTCGAAACCACCAGGGAAAAGGCAGTTTTAAAACGGGATGATAGGTTAATACACCAAAGATGCCAATAACTGCACCAACGGTGGTGTACCACAATAAAATACCCCATCTGAGTAGCCAGCCAGATTCAGGATAAAAATAGGGCAAAAAGATAAACCCGAGTAAACCGAAGACAAAACCTATAGATTTACCTATTACGAGTCGGGTGATTAATGAAGGCTTTTCAAACATGATGTTTCCTCCTTTAATGAAAGGTGTAATTGTTAATATCGACAGTAGCTGAATATGATTTAATCCATAAAATATATGGCGTTTACTACTTTCTTTATTAACACTTACAGCTTATACCTATTTACTTTTATTGGCAATTTTGGTTTGACGGTGCTGGGTAGAATCTATTATTAATTTTGGTTGCATAACTTTTGAACTAAAGTGCGTCCCTGATTTCAGCGATATGTTACGTTTCTATTTTCATCCCTTCTTCTCTTAGTAGTTTCTCCAATTCTTCAAAACCATCTAGCTCTAATAACAAACGGCCTTTTTC
>JAOUOC010000227.1 GCA_029880585.1 Gammaproteobacteria bacterium | reverse complement strand
CAGTACTGGGTATTCTGTTGGCATTGGGTATGGTTGAACGTATGCAATCAATGCGTCAAGCCATGTTGCAGCAAGCGCTTGAGAATGAACGGCAACGTTCTGAAGAGGAAAGACAAACCAAAGCCTTGATTCAGGCGCAAAATATAGAACTGGAAAGTTCAAACAAAGCATTAAAAGAGCTGGATATTTTAAAAGATGACTTTTTAGCCCGAACTTCTCACGAACTCAATACACCTTTAAGTGGTATTATCGGGTTATCGCAAATATTGTTGGATGACAAGATTGATCTCACCGATAAAGAAAGACGTGAATATCTCGACCTCATCATTTCACGCGGTGAACATCTTAAGGACCTGGTAAGTGAATTGCTGGAGTTTGTCAAAACCAGAAAAGAATCTATTACCTTGTATCCTGAGGTTATTGATGTCAAAACGCATATCAATAAAGTGGCATTAACTTTTGAAAATCAGGCAAAGGCAAAAAGCCTGAATCTGATATATCAAAATATTGTTGAAATGGATTGTCGAGCAGATCCCAGACGCTTCAGGCAGATCCTGACAATATTGTTGGACAATGCCATAAAATACACAGACAAAGGCGAAGTTGAAATAACCGCAGAAGCAGAAGACAATACTCTGCTGGTACAGGTAAAAGATAGCGGGATTGGTATCAAAGCTAAACACTTATCAGAAATATTTAAGCCATTTCATCAGTTGAAGCAAGGGCAAAAAACCAGAGAAGGTGCAGGATTAGGCTTATCAATCTGTCGTCATCTGGTAGAGTTGCACGGTGGTTCTTTGCATATTGAATCTGAATTTGGCAAAGGCTCAACATTTACCTGTTCATTTCCATTGTGATCTATAGCTACTATTCTTTTTATAGAATGCTGATTTAATTAACTTTTTAACATTTTTTAGCTAGAATACTTAAGGTAAGGAATATCTGAACAGATAATCAATAAAGGAAAATGGGGTTTGAGAATAAAATTAGCTTTCACATTTTTGTTTTTGCTCTTGTCTTTGACAAGCACGCTTTTGGTAAATGCCAAAACCAAAGTGTATCGCTATACCGATGAAGACGGTTCAGTAAGCTATACCGACCGACCGACCCATTCAGGCTATGTCAAGGTAATCGAAACCCGAAAAGGCTGGGTTGAAGCAAAGCCAAGTGGTAATTTCAAAAATAATAAAACCAGGTATTTGCCAATTATTTCAGAAATCGCCAGAAAAAATGAAATCCCTGTTAGTCTGGTCAGTGCTATTGTTCATGCAGAAAGTCATTACAATCCAACCGTTGTTTCCAGAACTGGTGCTGTGGGTTTGATGCAGTTGATGCCTGATACAGCGAGAAGATACAATGTGGCAAACCGGGAAAACCCGCATCAGAATGTAACCGGTGGTGTCGCCTATTTTAAAGATCTGATGAAATTGTTTAACAACGATCTGGATTTAAGTTTGGCTGCGTATAATGCAGGCGAAAATGCTGTGATTCGTTATGGTAATAAAATCCCGCCTTACAAGGAAACCCAAAGATATGTGCAAAAAGTGAGAGCTTTGTATGTGCAATATCAGGATGGAAGTTTGTAAGTAAGAAAATACATTATTACAGCAAAACCTATGAAATCATGCCCGAAAAATAACTGCTCCCTGAGCTAGTCGAAGGGGCTCATTCCTGTGAACAAGGTGAATTGCGAAGCAAGAGAGGGTCAGCCTGGGCTGGGCCAGAATCCATTTATATAAGAAATCATGTCATAGCGAGGAGCTTGCGACGTGGCTATCTCCTAAAGGCAACCGTACTCATACGTTACCGATATGTTTGGCGGATGACGCCTTGCTTATCCGCCCTACGGAGCTTTGCTCTTTCCGGTGATAGTTTTCTGATTAATTCTACAGAGTTTATCTTATTTAGACTCATAACGCCAAGCCAAGAGGCCGCCGACGCAGAAGGCGGTCCGAGGGAGCGCAGCGACCTTGGGCGACTGGTTATATGACTGGCCTTTCATAAATTCACTAACCTTGAAACTTTCGTCTTTAATATTCTGATTAACTCAGGGTCCATGCGATCATAGTTATCCGGGATATCTAGCACTATCAATCTTTTTGTTTTAAGCAAATCTTTGTACTTCTTGGACACCTTGTTTCGATGCATTTTCTCCATCACGAGGATTACATCTGCCCACTCTATTAGGTCTCCACTCACCGGAGTTTCGGCATCAGAGTTGGTTCCGGCCCCAATAGCTTCGATTCCGTCATACTCAGAAAATACTGCCTCAGCCGTTGGTGATCGAAGCCTGTTTTCACTACAAACAAAAAGCAATCTCTTCATGTTCTACTTGTCATATAACGTCCGCCATAACGGGCAATTTGTAGCGTTGTGTTTTGTGCTATGTCTTCCAGCACAAAAAAGCAACGCGGAAAATTGTCCGAGTTAATGGCGCTTGTTATGTGCTTTTTTCCATATACTGTTTAAGCTCAACTATGCTATTTGCAATTTTCTCAGCATATTGTGGCTCCATGCCAATAGCTGGAATTGTGAAAACAGCACCTACTTCATTGACCACCAACAATTCATTACCACCATTTGAGCCAAAGGCGGTAAATCCTGGAGCATATTTTGAGAGCTCATAATCGGTGTTGTATTCATCGATATTCTCAGGCTCCCAAATGATGTACCAAAGGGGATCTACTGATAATCCACCCTCTAGATAGCCTTCGCCCCTTAATGATTTTACTTCTTCTTTGATGTTCATTTCATTTGCACATAACGCCCGCATTTGCGGCTGGTTTGGAGCGCAGCGGAAAAACAGTCCGACAACATGCGCTTGTTAGCTGTGAATTGGCTCATAACTTAAAAGCTCCGAGCCTACAAAATAGTTACCGTAGTATTCTCCTGATCGATCTTCCGGGTACTTCTCGAAATCTATGAACGGCGCGTTACAGTGAGGACACCTGAACGGATTTAGGTAATTGAAAACACTACCATCTGGTGCTTTTGGTAATTCGCCTTCCAATTTTGATAGTGCATCTTTATTTGGGTCTGATAGCGCGGCCGGACTGCCTTCAATTTGGTCACTCACGGTAATCGTATATTTACCAGAACTTGAATAAAAGTACCCAGAATTGCTAAATCCAGCATGATATGACTGTATTAAGAATGACTTATGGCAACTATCACATATGCAAGAAAGGATTGTGTTGCCAGGAGTTACTGTTCCACTAAAATGCAGCCCTCTTTTAAACAGGCCGCGGCCTACAAAAATACTTGTGTCAGTGCTTGAGCCGCTTAAGAAAAATGGCTGCATACGTATACCAACAGCCTTGCCTTGCTTGAAGGCATTTTCATCGAATTGTTTTGAGTCAGTAATTACGCAGTCTGTTTGACATGCCAGATTAGGATGGACTCTCACAGAAAAATGAAACCAGCCAGAGTTATTGCCAAGATCATGAAGGGTTTTATGGCCTTCTGAATCAATAAACTCTATAGCGCAACCAGCTTCACATTTCATGGATGGGCTTTTTTCGACTGGCAGCTCTCCTTTAGTAATAGAGCAAACCTCTTCGCCGTTCACCAGAACCGTTAACAATGAGGTTTCCTTTTTCTTGAACAGATTGAACATCTCTATCCTTTACGGCTAACAGTTATTATATGCACGCTGCGCATATAATTACCCTTTATAATTGTAGGGTTATTACCCTTTTCTTTAATATTTCCAGTAACTTACACCACTTTTTCAATTTAGGCAACAGGATATTATATGCACTCAGGCAATGTATCATTTTTTTGATCAAAAAAACTTCCTTAAAATCAATAAGTTAAAAAATCACTCGGCGGTGTATCACTGTTTTTGCAGAAATGACGGTCAAAAAATAAACACTATTGGGAGACTGCCGCGTCGTAAACTCCTCGCAGTGACACGGTATTTACGAATGGATTCCGGATCAAGTCCGGAATGACGGCAACGGATGAATTCTGACCCAGCCCAGGCTGCCCTCTCTTGCTTCGCCTGATGACGGTTATCATTCGCTCGCAACCCTTATCCAGCTCCTCGCTCCTGAATTTCAATAATGCGGCGGCCTTTCATCTATCATTTCATTGGGCTTACCTTGCTGAACATCTTCCAGTTTGGCATTAAGGTTTTCCACCAGCATGGTCAATCGGGTAATATCTTTTTGCTGTCCAATCAACGCCTGATTCAGTTGCTCAATGGTTTCTTCCTGAAAAGCAATTTGGGTCTGCATTTTTTCAATTTGCAGTTCAAGT
>JAOUOC010000226.1 GCA_029880585.1 Gammaproteobacteria bacterium | reverse complement strand
TAATGAACCCGAACGTAAAACAAGAGCCAGATCTCTGGCTTCGGTCGGCAAAAAACGTCCGGTTATTCTGAAGCGACTACCCAATGGGCTATTAATGTTTGGTGCGCTCACAACCTTTTTGATAATTTCAGTATCAACAAGAACCGATTTTCCATCCACTTGCTTATAGATACCTCTGGACTCAATCAACACAATAGCCATTGGTCTGCCAACATTCTTGTTAGTAACCGCCAACATTTTACCGCCGCCTTCACCGTCCAGCACAACGTTGATTTGAGGCATACCTCTTTCGTCATAACCGACAGAAGCATCGGTAAGATGAGAACCATCAACAATTACCGCATTTTTAACAGCCCAAAAGCCACGGCCATCTTCTTCAATCAATTCGGAGCCAATTGGCGCTCTGCTCGCATTCATGCCAGCAGATTCATCTACCAATCTGAATTGCAAAATTGCAGTTTTTCCCAAAATTTCCTTGGCTCGTGTTGAATCCTGAATGCCAGGCAATTGTACTAATATTCTATCAGAACCTTGCTGTTGAATAACCGGTTCTGCAACACCCAATTCATTGATACGATTTCTTAATGTCGCGATATTCTGCTTGATTGCATAATCTTTAATTTCGATCAGTTTTGTCTGAGTAATGGTAATAACAATTTCGTAGAAATTCTCGGTTTCTCTTGTTCTTGTTTGCAGACCAGTGGAACTACTATTGCTTCTTATCAAGACTTCAGCCTCATCGCGCAATTCTTCGGTGCGAAATTTGGCTAATATACCCAGATTAGGTACGCTATCAATTGAAGCATAAAAGACTCTCTTTTCCCGTAACTGGGTTTTGATATCGTCAATATACTGTTTTTCGCGATTACCAATGGCAGTTTTCATATCAACTTCCATCAGAAAGTGAATACCACCTCGAAGATCAAGCCCCAACTTTAAAGATTGGCCGCCAATATTTTTTAACCAGTCCGGCATAGCAGGAACAAAGTTAGGTGCTACCACAAATCTTTGATCTTTCGCGGTTAAATAATTATTAATTTCATCACGAATATTCAATTGTTCTTCAGAGGTATTCACTCTAATAATCGCTGTCCCCTCTTCCAAAGATGATTTTTTGATGACTAACTGCTTATCATTCAAAAACCCGACAACTTCGTCAAAGGTTTGTTGACTGACAGGCGCGCCTTTCTCTCCGGTAATTTGTACCGCAAAATCTTCTCCATAATAATTGGGTAACGCATACAATACAGCGAGTGAAAAAAAGATCGCCAACATAAAATACGCCCATCTCGGATAGGTATTTATTGGCCTCATTTGTGGTTGGTTGGAAAACATATTAATTCTCTTGATTCAGATTTTGTCGCGCCGTCACCAGCGCAACACAATTATTCCCCTAAAGTAGCTACGCGGGTTCCGGAATAAACTCGAAACGCTGTAGCCAATTAATCTTTAATTGATTTAATTGTACCTTTTGGCAAAGTGGCAGCAATTGACTGTTTTTGAAACTTCATTTCAATATTGTTACCAATATTCAGAACAATAAAGTGATCAGTGATTTTTAGTACTTGCCCTAAAATACCACCTGTTGTCACCACTTCATCTCCTTTTTGTATGGCCTCCAACATGCTTTTATGCTCTTTTTGACGTTTGCTTTGCGGGCGGATCAATAAAAAATAAAATACTGCAACAAACAAAACCATCATTATTAATGTACTGGTTCCACTTGCTTGAGCTGGTGCTGCGTCTGCTGCAATTGCATTACTTATAAACATAGGTTACCTCTCTTACTCACTCTTGTAGAATTGGGAAAACTCAATTCGTTTTAATCTATTATCTGTTTTTATGCTGTTTTTATATTCTAAACCTTACAAATCAGGAACTGTCATTTCTCTCGCCTGATAAAAGGATTCAACAAAGTCGCACAATGTACCTGTTTCTATCGCCTGACGCAAACCTTTCATCAAGTTTTGGTAAAAATGTAAATTATGAATGGTGGCCAATTCAGCACCAAATATTTCTCCACATTTATCCAGATGATGTAAATAGGCTCGACTGTAGTTTTTACAGGTATAACAGTCACATGCCTCATCTATTGGTCGAGTATCTTCTTTATTGGGGCTGTTTCTTAATCTTACAATCCCTGTTGATGTAAAAAGATGCGCATTTCTTGCATTTCTCGTTGGCATCACACAATCAAACATATCTATGCCGCGTCTGACTCCTTCAACAATATCTTCCGGTTTTCCGACACCCATCAGATATCTTGGTTTATCTTTCGGCATTTCCGATGACAAATGGTCGAGAATTTTTATCATTTCTTCTTTAGGCTCACCCACCGAAAGCCCTCCAATGGCATAGCCATCAAAACCAATCTCTGTCAGACCTGCCAGAGAAACATCTCTTAATTCAGGATACATGCCACCCTGAACAATACCAAAAAGTGCTGAAGGATTATCGCCATGGGCTTCTTTTGAGCGTTTTGCCCAGCGTAAACTGAGTTCCATTGATTCTTTCGCTTGCTGCTCAGTTGCCGGATAAGGTGTACATTCATCAAATATCATCACAATGTCAGAACCCAATTCTCTTTGTACCTGCATGGATTCTTCTGGCCCCATAAAAACTTTTTCTCCATTAACCGGAGAACGAAAGGTAACACCCTCTTCTGTAATTTTCCTTAAATCACCTAAACTGAAAACCTGAAAACCGCCTGAATCAGTTAAAATCGGCTTTTGCCATTGCATAAAATCATGTAAATCACCATGCTTCTGGATAATTTTAGTTCCCGGTCTTAACATCAGATGAAAGGTATTACCCAACAAAATTTCGGCACCTGTATCAGCCACTCGCTCAGGCGACATAGCTTTAACTGTCCCATAGGTTCCAACAGGCATAAATGCCGGAGTATTAACAACACCACGGTCGAATATTAGCCTACCTCTTCGTGCAGCATTGTCAGTATTAATCAATTCAAATTTCATAGTGGTTATTCTATCCTGTTTTCAATAAACATGGCATCGCCGTAGCTGAAAAAACGGTACTCATTGTCTATCGCGTGTTGATAAGCGTTCAAAATAAAGTCCCTGCCAGCAAAAGCACTCACCAACATTAAAAGTGTTGATTCAGACAAATGAAAATTGGTAATTAGCGCATCGACTGTTTTAAATTGATACCCTGGATAAATAAAGATATCCGTCTCTCCCTGATTTGTTTTCAACTGACCCGATTGAGATGCCGCTTCCAGACATCGAAGAGAAGTAGTACCAACAGCAATTACACGTCCATTGTTTTCTCTGGTTTGCTTGACCAGTTGGACAACTGATTCTGGTACTTCATACCACTCACTGTGCATTTGGTGATTTTCAATGTCATCAACCTGAACTGGCAGAAAAGTACCCGCCCCCACATGTAGGGTTACAAAGCCGAATTCAACACCCTTGTCAGCTAGCTGCTGCATTAACGATTGGTCAAAATGCAACCCTGCGGTTGGTGCAGCAACAGCTCCCTGATTTTTGGAGTAGACGGTTTGATAACGCTCGAGATCTTCAGCTTCTACCAATCGATTAATGTAAGGTGGTAAAGGTATACTTCCATACTTTTCTACCAGATGAAGCAGATCTCCAGAGAGATTAGCTAATTGATAAAATCGACCTTCTTTGTTAATCACTTTTAAAATAAAATCATCAGCAATGGTGATTAGCGAATTTTCCTGCGGAGGATTACTTGCCCTTATTTGTGCCATACAAGTTGATACACCCTCTTCTATGCGGATCCGTTCAATCATTACTTCAACCACGCCACCTGTTTCTTTTTTTCCTGACAGTCTGGCTGGAATGACTCTGGTATCATTAAAAATAAGGCAGTCGTTAGGCCGAATCCAGTCTGGCAATTGAAAAAAATGACCATCATGAATTTGCTGACCAACAGGATTAACAACCAACAGCCTGCTTTTGGTTCTTTGTTTTGCGGGTCTGTCAGCAATTAAATTCTGAGGTAATTCGAAGTAATAGTCAGATTTTTTCAACATTTTTTGTTCGCTAATTTTAAAACATTAACAATAAAGGCCGGCATTCTAACAGAAAACAGATATCCATCAGTAGTGTAAATATGTTTCTATTTGATAACTTAACCATTCATTCATGATTCATTGGATGTATAATAATTGATATGATTTAATATGTTATATTATGTACTCTAACGAAGAGAAATTATTATGACCATCAGAAAATTATTAAAAATTGCAAGCCCATTTATACTACTGATATCCTTT
>JAOUOC010000002.1 GCA_029880585.1 Gammaproteobacteria bacterium | reverse complement strand
CCATAGCTATGGCGCCTGCAATGTTTGGCGTGCCCGCTTCAAATTTATAGGGGAGTTGATTGTATGTGGTACCTTCAAAACTGACACGCTCAATCATTTCGCCTCCACCTTGCCAGGGTGGCATGGCATCCAATAGTGCTTTTTTGCCATACAAAACACCAATGCCCGTTGGAGCAAACATCTTGTGGCCGGAAAAAACATAAAAATCACAATCAAGCGCCTGAACATCAATCATCACATGCGGGGCTGCCTGAGCACCATCAATCAAAACTACTGCGCCTTTTTGATGTGCCAAATCAATGATTTGTTTTATCGGATTTATTACACCAATGGCATTGGAAATATGTCCAAGGGCAACCAGTTTTGTTTTATCCGATAACAGCGATTCAAAGTGCTCCAGATCCAGTTCACCATTTTCTTTTATGTTAACAGCTAACAATTTTGCGCCAACCGATTCAGCCAGCATTTGCCAGGGAACAATATTGGAATGATGTTCCAGAGTGGTAACAATGATTTCATCACCGGCATTGATATTCTGTTTTCCCCAGCTTAGTGCCACCAGATTTATCGATTCTGTTGTACCTCGAGTCCAGATGATTTCTTCTCTGGATTCAGCGTTAATAAATTGTTGGGTTTTGACTCGAGCCGCTTCAAAGTCACTGGTTGCCTTGTCAGCAAGGGCGTGAGCGCCGCGATGAACATTGGAATTGGTTGTATTGTAATAGTTCAGGATAGAATCAATAACAGACTGTGGTTTTTGTGCCGTCGCTGCATTATCAAAATAGATTAAAGGTTTGTTATTGGCTGTTTGCTGTAACAAGGGAAAATCCTGACGAACAGAATCAACATCAAAACTTCGTTTTTCATTTGATTGTTCAATTTTCATTTCTTGTGTCATATACAAATACCTGTTCTTAGCTTTGCTTTTAGTCAATATGACTCATACGTTTATCAACCAGCGATAACAAAAATTCTCTGATAACTTCATTGTCAATGCGGGTAATCAGCTCATTTATAAAACCGAGACTCAACATGGTTTTGGCCTTTTTTAATCCAATACCTCTGCTTTGCAGATAATACAATGACTTTTTATCCAGCTGCGCTACTGTCGCACCATGAGCACAGGAGACATCATCAGCATAAATTTCCAGTTCCGGTTTGGTATTGATTTCTGCCTGATTGGTTAGCAACAAATTCTTGTTATTTAAATAGGCATCTGATTTCTGTGCTTGCGGGAAAATATGAATTTTACCATTAAAAGTAGCCTTGGCTTGATCAGCAATAATACCTCTAAATATTTCATTAGTCTGACAATGGCCATTTTTGTGTTGAATATTGGTGTGATAGTCAATTGTCTCATTTCCCGATGGCAGATAGACACCAGAGAGATCGGCTGAAGCATGTTCTTGTTGATAAGCCAGATTAATATCAGTTCGATTCAATTTACTACCCAATCCCAGATAAAAGCTTTTGTAATGTGAATCCTTCATTTGATTGATATTGACTTCACTGACCTGATGAGAGTTTGCGTCTTCAAGATTCAGCCGGTAATGCTTGCAATGAGCATTTTGCGCCAGTTGAATAAAGCTCTGCTGAAGATTTAATAGAGTATTTTCAGAATCGTTCGTATTGCTATTAAACTGCTCTATCAGGGTTAACTGGCTATTAGCGCTGACACTAACATAAAGGGCATTCACTGCTAATTGATTCGCTTCACTATTCTCAAGGCCTGGGTCGCTGATATGGCGAATATAGACAGGCTTGTCGATGATCGTGTTAGCTTTAACTTCCAACAGATAGGCATTATTGGCGATAAGTTGGTTTAAATGAGCAAAAATGTTTTTATCCTGCTGTGCTAGCTGCTGCTGGAGTAATGCTTGTTGTTCACTATTTAATTTATCAATTCTTGTTAATTGCAAAGCAGGCTCATCATCATTAAATTGGTTAACCAAGATGCCATTAACAAAATCCAGTTTTATGCTATTTTCAAAATTAATAGACTGGCTTTTATGTTCAGCCTGGCCAGCCTGATGACACAGGATAAAATCGCCGGAATTAAGAAAATCAACCTGATTATATTTCCAGTGCTCATTTTTTCGGTGTGGTAAGGGAAGGGTGCAAAAAAAATCGAAAGCACGTTTTTGATTGCCTGCCAACCAACCGGCGGATGACTTTAGCAGAAAATCATCCAGCTTCAGTTTGTCTCTTTGTGAAAAATCAATTGCTACAGTCATTATAATTATGCTTCCTCTGGCAGGGTATTAATCCAGCTATAGCCTTTCTCTTCCAGCTCGAGTGCTAACTCTTTACCACCGGTTTTAATAATTTTACCGTCAGATAACACGTGAACATAATCAGGTACAATGTAATCCAGCAAGCGTTGATAATGGGTCACTACAATAAATGAGCGATTAGGATCCCTGCAGGCATTGACACCGTCTGCTACCGTTTGCAGAGCATCAATATCAAGACCTGAATCAGTTTCATCAAGAATACAAAGTGATGGTTCCAGCAACATCATCTGCAGAATTTCATTACGCTTTTTCTCACCACCGGAAAAGCCTTCGTTAACACCACGCTTAAGGAAGTTTTGATCCAGATTTACTTCTTTACTTTTTTCTCTGGCCAGCTTCATGAAAGTCACTGCATCTAGTGGCTCTTTATTCTGATAACTTCTGACCGCATCCACACTGGTTTTCAAAAATTCCATGTTACTGACACCGGGAATTTCTACAGGGTATTGGAAAGCCAAAAACAGACCTTTTTGCGCTCGCTCTTCGGTTTCAAATTCCAGTAAATCTTCACCTTTGAAATTTATCTTTCCATCAGTCACTTCATATCCTTCACGGC
Organism: Gammaproteobacteria bacterium; assembly: GCA_029880585.1. Taxonomy (GTDB): domain Bacteria; phylum Pseudomonadota; class Gammaproteobacteria; order Enterobacterales; family Kangiellaceae; genus Aliikangiella. Next base: position 43,448 of record JAOUOC010000002.1, on the reverse strand, counting down.
CAGACAAGGCATAGCCCAGCGTGCTTTTGCCTGAACCATTTGGCCCCATAATAGCGTGAACTTCACCGGGTTTCACTTCCAGTGAAAGGCCTTTCAGAATGTTTTTGCCATCAACTGTGGCATGTAAATTATCAATTGTTAACATTAAATTTCTCTGGTTTTAAATCTTATTCAATATCTTAAAATAAATGCGATAAACGCGATAAACAGAACTCTAACCAACGGAACCTTCGAGACTGACTTCCAGCAACTTTCCAGCTTCGACTGCAAACTCCATCGGCAGCATTTTAAAAACTTCCTTACAGAAGCCGTTAACTATCATGGAAACAGCCTTTTCAGCATCAATACCACGCTGTTGGCACAAAAAAAGCTGATCATCGCTAACTTTTGATGTGGTTGCTTCATGCTCAACTATAGCGCTCGGGTTTTTGCTTTCGATATAGGGAAAAGTGTGTGCCCCACATTGGTCGCCAATCAACAAGGAATCACATTGTGTGTAATTTCTGGCACCTTCTGCTCTTGGGCTCATTCTCACAAGACCACGATAAGCATTTTGGCTTTTACCCGCTGAAATACCCTTTGAAATAATTGTTGATTTGGTGTTTTTGCCCAAATGAATCATCTTGGTACCAGTATCAGCCTGTTGGTAGTTTCTGGTTAATGCGACTGAGTAAAACTCTCCAATACTGTTATCGCCCCGCAAAATGACGGAGGGGTATTTCCAGGTGATGGCTGAACCGGTTTCAACTTGCGTCCACGAAATCTTTGCATTTTTATGGCAAACACCACGCTTGGTAACAAAGTTATATATGCCACCTTTGCCATTTTCATCACCCGGGTACCAGTTTTGTACGGTAGAATATTTTATTTCTGCATCATCAAGTGCAATCAGTTCAACCACGGCCGCATGAAGCTGATTTTCATCGCGCATGGGTGCAGTACAGCCTTCCAGATAACTGACATAGCTTGAATCTTCAGCAATGATCAAAGTTCTTTCAAATTGGCCAGTTTTGGCTTCGTTAATTCTGAAATAGGTAGATAGTTCCATTGGGCATCGAACGCCTTTAGGTATATAAACAAAAGAACCATCACTAAACACAGCGGAATTTAAAGCCGCAAAGTAATTATCTTTTTGCGGAACAACACTACCCATATATTTTTTAACCAGTTCGGGATGAGAGTGTACTGCTTCCGAAATAGGGCAGAAGATAACACCAGCTTCAGCCAGTTTTGCTTTAAATGTTGTTGCAACAGATACAGAATCAAAAACCACATCCACAGCGACGCCTGCCAACACTTCCTGTTCGTGCAAGGGAATACCCAGTTTGTTGTAGGTTTCGATTAATTCAGGATCAACTTCATCAAGGCTCTTGGGTCGATCATCTATGCTTTTGGGCGCAGAATAAAAGGAGACATCTTCCAGATTGATTTTTTCATAATTCAGATGTGCCCATTCGGGTTCCTGCATGGTAATAAAGTGCTTATATGCTTGCAGACGCCATTCAAGCAACCATTCTGGTTCTTTCTTTTTATTGGAAATAAAACGAATAACCTCTTCATTCAGACCTGGAGGAATGGTTTCTGATTCAATATCGGTTACAAAACCGGCGCTATATTCACTTTTAACATAGCTATCAATTAATTCGTCTTCTGATGATTTCTCTTTTGACAATAAGTCTGGCATGATTTTCTCTAAAATAAATCGGTTTACTACTTTTTTCAGGCAATTGTATTCAGTTCAATCTTATGATTATCGTTTTGATTTGCTCTAAGTTTACGCTGTTCTTCATTTTGACGAATAAGCTGACCAATGGTGATGTCATCCAAAAATGAATTAATTCGATTACTTAAATCTACCCAGAGATTATGAGTCAAACATTGCTGTCCATCCTGACAGTTGGCACGACCTTCACAGCGAGAAATATCCATAGACTCATTCACTGCATTGATAATGTTGGCAACACTTATTTCATCAGTGGTTGCATTCAACATATATCCACCTCCAGGCCCGCGAATACTTCTAACCAGTTTTCTACGCCTTAGCTTGGCAAACAGTTGCTCCAGATAGGAGAGTGATATCGCTTGTCTTTCAGAAATTTCAGTCAAATTAACAGGGCTATCACTACTATTAATCGCCAAATCAAGCATGGCGGTGACTGCGTATCTTCCTTTTGTTGTTAATCTCACGGCGTTTCTCCACGAGTTTGATTTGAATTGCGTGTATTATAGCTTTGTTTGGATTAATAACCAAGTATTTTACTCAAGTAATTTATCCGTCTATCTACATTTATATAAGACTACTTTTTATTGATTAATTGAAGCATACTTTTAAATATCTTTGGATTTGCCGCTATTATACTGTGTCTGTTTTGAAAGTCAGGGTTTCCCTGCATATCAGCAACCATACCACCAGCTTCGGTAACTAGTAAAGCTCCAGCAGCGGTATCCCAATCACTTAATCCGTATTCCCAAAAACCATCATATCGGCCTGCGGCAACATAAGCCAGATCCAATGCAGCAGAGCCTGCTCTTCTCATATCACTACAATGAGGGTATAGTGTTTTAAATATTTTCAGGTATTCATCCAGTTGCTGCTCATTTCTGAAGGGGAAGCCTGTTGCCAGAATACTGTTTTCAATATCATTAGTGGCACTAACCCGAATTCTTCTGTCATTGTGTTGAGCACCACGACCTCGAATAGCAGTAAAGAGTTCTTCTCTTACCGGATCGTAAACCACACCAATCTCGGTTTTACCACGATAACGACAAGCTATGGAAATTGCCCAATGCGGGACTTTGTGAATAAAGTTGGTAGTGCCATCTATCGGATCAATGATCCACTGATATTCACTTTCACCTGAAACGCCGCTTTCTTCACCCAGAAAGGCATGATCAGAGTAGGAATGGGAAATAGTGTCGATAATAAGTTGTTCTGCGAGAACGTCGATATTAGTCACATAATCGTTTTTTGATTTTGATTCAATTGTACGAATTTTATCCCATTCTCTGATGACAAAACTGCCTGCCTTACGCACAGCGCGCACAGCAATAGTTAAAAAAGCCTGCATGACCAATACCTAAATTGTTTAATAGCGATTAAATACTCGTAGACTACCGAGTTGTGGCGCGATTATAACCGAAATTTTGCTGACATGAAATTAAATCAACGTCTTACGGCAATAAAAATCAATATTGAAGTTTTAAGAAAAACGCTATAGTCTTCATTTAATATAGTTCAAAAATTATAATCTTGGTTCGCAAGAAAAAGTTGATGATTGATGGAAGATAAAAAGTCTGAATTTGCCAATTATGTTGTTGATTTGCTTCAGGTTATTGGGCCGATCAGTTCAAAAAGGATGTTTGGTGGTTATGGTCTTTTTCTGGACAGTTTGATGTTTGCCTTAATTGCAGAAAATACCCTTTATCTTAAAGCGGATGATGTGAGCAAAAATAACTTCATAGAAAATGGATTGGGGCCTTTCGGTTATAGCAAAAATGGCAAGCGCTATGATATGTCTTATTATCAGGCGCCTGAAGAGGTGTTTGAATCTATGGAATCCATGAGAGAATGGGGCAATATAGCCTACGAATGTGCATTGAGGGCTGCGAGTAAAAAATCAAAATCTAAGTGAAAGGCAACTTAAACCACCATCCAGTTTTTCAAACTCGGAAACATCAACTTCTATTATTTCGTAACCTAATGATTCAATTTTTTGTCTGGTTTTGGGAAAGCCTTTGGGAGTAAGAACCTTATTATTAATCCAAAGGCTATTCGCGGCATAGGCTTCATCAGTATCAATTTCTGTCAGATTAAATTGTTGGAACTCTGATTTTGTTAAAAATTCTCCGCTAGCTAACATATTATTGTTTTCAAGATAATTTATACCGGTTTTTAAGTGAAGAAATTCTTTAAGATTGACAATCGAGCCAGTTAACCCATGTTTTTTCAGTAAAGCAATCATTTGTTCCGCGCCAGATTTGTTGGTTCTTTCAGAAAGTCCGATGTAAAAATGACTGCCGACCATCATGATGTCACCTGCTTCAACAGTACCAGGTGATTTTATGATTTCAATTTGTTGATAAAACTTTTCCAATGCCGGTTTGATAAAAGCATTTTCGCCATTACGGGATGCAGCACCAGGATTGGTCACAATAGCACAGTGTGGCGTTAGCAGCGCCACATCTTCGACAAAGGTAGAGTCCGGAAAATCTTCTAAAGCATCCAGAATCGTGACCTCAAGCCCGCAGCGTATCAGGGCGTTGATATAGCCTTCATGTTGAATGAGAGCATTCTCATAATCCGGTTTGCCCAAATTGGCAGATGTTAGTCCGTTAACCAATGATTTGGCAGGACGTCTGACAATTGCACGACTAAACATATTAATCCCTGATTATGTTTTTGAAACTTTAATATGTTTGGTTTTTATGGCATCGCGAAAACTTTTTCTGATTAAGTTTTGATAATGTAAAACACCCAGTTCTCTCTTTACACAAAGTCGACCTGGTACATAACTGCCAGAATTGAGTCCTTTTTGTACTTGCTCGCAGATATTAATATCTTCTTTTTGTACAACATGGCTGAATGTTTTGTCTTGCGCTATTAATTTTTGGGTTTCTTCACTTTCCAATTCAGTGTAGAAATAATCAAAAACAACTTTGGTTTTATTTTTCGTAATTGGAATAATTTGGTTAGTTTGCAACCTGCCAGGCAAAATATTTAACATCAGATTTGGAAAAATGCAGTAGTAATGCGCTGTACCCTTGCCATAAAAGTTATCTACCTCATTATTATGTTCGGTTAACTTGCTATATTGATAGCTATACCATGCTTTGACTTCAGTTTCATAGTTTCTGTAGTCAATCAATTGATTAAGCTCAGGGTGGATATGGGGAATATGATAGCCTTCAAGATAGTTATCCATATACACTTTCCAGTTACATTCAATAATGTATTCTTCTCTGTGACTGAAAGTCATTTCTGACAAGTTAATAGGCTTAATATTATCAGTGATGCCGGAAAGCATTTTTTCAAGAGGAACTGCTGGTTTATTAATGGAAACAAAAATAAATCCTTGCCATTCAGAAATTTCAACCTGAGGTAGATGATATTGGCAAACATCAAAATTAGGAGTAGAGCCCATTTCAGGCGCACTATTCAATTCTCCATCCAGAGAATATGTCCAACCATGATATTTGCATCTCAAAACCTTGCTATTACCATTTTCTGTTGCAACAGGACCCGCTCTGTGTCGACAAACATTATGAAATGCCTTGAGTTCATTATTTTCATTTCTGACAACAACTATAGGTAATTCCGCTATCTCACAAACAAGCTGATCGCCAGTATTACTTAGCTGATCGATATGTCCAACTAATTGCCAGTTATTTTGAAAAACCACATCATTTTCAAGAGAATAAAAACTTTCATTACAGTAAAGATCTGCTTCAAGTGCGTATGCTTCCTTAGCCTTGCTTTCTTTTAGATAGGGTTTAAGGTGTTTTTCTAAAACTTTCATATTGGCAACTCCACGTGAAATGATCGATTAATATTTTACAGTCAAATGATTTGTTTTCATTGAACCTATAGTTTTGTCTGCATTGAGTATAATAGCCAAGTTTACAATGTGCCAGAAATTGATTTTATTTCGAGAAAATCCTCAAAACCATATTCACCACATTCTCTGCCATTGCCTGATTGCTTATAACCACCAAAGGGCGCATTTAAACCACCAGTTTGCCCATTGATATATATGTTACCTGCTCTTACCTTGCTCGCAATATATTTTATAACTGAAGGATCATTGCCCTGTATATAGCCAGCCAAGCCGTAAGGCGTGTCATTGGCTATTTCGATAGCTTGATCAATATTCTTATATGGAATAACACAAAGTACAGGACCAAAAATCTCTTCTCTGGCAATACGCATTTGATTATTAACCTGACTGAATATGGTTGGTTTTATGTAATAACCTTTATCAATGCCTTCAGGTTTGCCCGTTCCACCGCAAACCAGTTTTGCACCCTCATCAATACCTGACTGAATTAAATCCTGAATTTTATTAAACTGAGCTTCACTGACAACAGGACCCATTTTTGTATTTTCATCACTTGGGTCACCTATAACAGATGCAGAAGCAAATTTTTCAGCAATAGATTCTGCTTCCAATAACATATTTTCTGGTACCAGCATTCGAGTCGGCGCGTTACAGGATTGTCCTGAATTGGTTAAGATGGAGATCACTCCGCGCTTAACAGCTTGTTCGAGATCTACATCTTCAAGCAAAATGTTGGCCGACTTACCACCCAATTCCTGAGTAACCCGCTTGATTGTCGGGGCTGCATTTTGTGCAACCAATGCTCCGGCACGAGTAGAACCTGTAAATGACATCATATCAACATCAGGATGTTTTGATAAAGCCGTACCTGCAACAGGACCATCACCGTTTACCAGATTGAATACGCCAGCGGGTACACCAGCTTCATCCAGTATTTCGGCAAATATACAAGCAGATACTGGAGCAATTTCCGATGGTTTCAGCACCATAGTACATCCAGTTGCCAATGCCGGGGAAACCTTGCAGGTAATTTGGTTTAATGGCCAATTCCACGGAGTGATCAAACCACATACGCCAATTGGTTCTTTAACAATCAGGTTATGATCCTGTTGGTATTCAAATTTATAATTCCGCAGAACTTCAAGCGCGGTTTTTATATGACCTAATCCCGCACCGGTTTGTGCCTTTGTCGCAAGACTGATTGGCGCGCCCATTTCTGTAGAGATGGCTTCAGCCAAATCATTGTATCGCTTTTTAAAGACAGTGATGATCTGTTCAAACAATTCAATACGTTCATTAACAGTAGTTGTTGAATAACTTGCAAATGCGTTTTTAGCAGCGGTTACGGCCAAATCAACATCTTTTTCATTTGCGATAGATATCTCACCACAACTTTGTTCAGTTGCAGGATTAATGACGGATAATGTTTGTTTGCTATCAGCTGCTACCCACTGACCATTGATATAAAATTTTTGATAATTGTACATAATAATATCTGAATAATTTTGACTGGTTTGAAAAGAAATAGAGATAGACAACTTAGTGCTTCTTGAAAAGATGGTCAACTAATATTTTAGATTTTTATCTTATTTGGTCTGATATTAAAAACAGTTAACAATTTTTGTCAAAATCCCATTATTCTGAAGCTCAGTTGCTATTTAAGTCATAAATGGCACATAATGCATCATCCTATCTGATGAATGATAAAGAGTAGTATCCTATGACAAAGGCATTGGGTGTATGGCGATGTTCTTCGCTGGTTATTGGTAATATGGTCGGTTCAGGGATTTTTTTATTACCAGCTTCTCTTGCACCTTATGGTGGCGTTAGTATTATAGGTTGGTTGTTAACAACCCTTGGTGCGCTAATGACGGCATTAGTGTTTGTTAATTTAAGCAGACGTTATCCAAGACAGGGTGGGCCTTATCGTTATGCCTATGAGCAATTTGGTGCCTTGCCGGCATTTGTCGTAGCCTGGTCTTATTGGGTTTCAATCTGGTGTGGTAATGCTGCCATATCTGTCGCCGCGGTCACTTATCTCAGTTTTTTCTTTCCTGTCATTGAACAAAACAACCTGATTGCAGTTGTCGTATCAATGTCTCTTTTATGGATGGTAACCTACATTAATGTTAAAGGGATTAGAGAAGCGGCGCTTGCTCAAATGATCGTCACTGTTCTAAAAATTATACCTTTGCTTTTTATAGGTGGTGCGGCATTTTTTGTTTTTGACCTTCAAGCTTTCAAACCACTCAATACTTCTGATCTGTCAATGGGTGAAGCTATAAATGCAACTGCTGCTTTAACACTTTGGGCATTTTTAGGTCTCGAATCAGCCACCATTCCGGCAGACAATGTTGATGACCCAAAAAGAACAATTCCAAAAGCAACTTTAATCGGTTTTGCCATTACAGCTTTTATCTACATTTCATGTCAGGTGGCTATTGTCAGTGTCGTGCCAAATGAGCAATTGATTACTTCCGGCGCACCATTTGCTGATGCTGCCAAAATCATCTGGGGTGGCTGGGCTGGATATTTGATAGCTGCTGGTGCAGTTTTAAGTTGTCTGGGTGCTCTGAATGGCTGGGTTTTATTACAGGGTCAAGTACCAATGACTGCAGCGAGAGATAATCTTTTACCTAATGTATTTAAGGATAATAAAAAAGATGGTGTGTCTAAATTTGCGTTAATTTTTTCCAGTATTATTATTTCTATTTTAATCTGGTTTAATTTTAGTAAAGGTATGGTGTCTTTATTTACCTTCGCCATTATGGTTTCAACACTTGGTATTTTTATGCCTTATTTACTTTCTATATTTGCCGAGATGAAGTATTTGGTAAAAAATAAAAAATTATTCAGTAATATATCAAGTAGTCTGTTTAGTGTTTTGGCCTTTCTTTATTGTGTCTGGGCTATTATAGGCATAGGGAGTAAAGCGATTGTATGGGGAGTAATTTTGATATTGGCAGGATTGCCGGTGTATTTTGGTTATCAATGGCATCGAAGTAGACATTGATAACTTTCTATCTAGATATATATGAGGTTGCTATGAAAAAAATATTAGTAATAAGCTTGTTGCTGTTTTCAACTCTGGCTTCAGCAAATACAGTTAAAGAACAACTTTATGATCTGTTCGATCAGGATTGGCAGTTCAGGCTGGAACAATCTCCCATGATGGCGACCAGACAAGGTTTGCGTAATAGCAACCATTTACTGGAAGAGGTATCAGAAGAAAGTTTTAATAAAAGAGGAGAGAAAACAAAAGCATTTTTAAAAGCGCTGGAAGAAATTGATTTTAACAAGTTGAATGAAACAGACAAAATCAATTATCAAATTTTTAAAACCCAGTTGCTATGGCGTTTATCTGAAATTGAATTTAAGAGCTATCAAATGCCGTTTTTGTCTGATTCAGGCTTTCACACCCAGATCATGCGATTGCATCAACAGGTACCGCTGCAAAATGAAAAAGATTACCAAAATTATATTGCACGCCTGAAAGCTGTTCCTCGTTATTTTGACCAGCAGATAAAGAATATGCGTAAAGGTTTGAAAAGAGGCTATTCAATGCCAAAGGTTGTTATGAATGGTTTTTCTGATGTAATAAAAAAAGCCTATGATGAGGGTGTTTCTAAAAGTCCATTTTTACAGGCATTTAACAATATGCCTGATAGCATCTCATCCAGATCACAAAAACAGTTAAAAAAGCAGGCAGAAAAAGTGATAGCCAATGAGGTGTTTCCTGCTTTTAAGGAATTGTATACGTTTTTTGAAGAAGAATATATTCCAAATACCAAGCAAAGCTTGGGCGCGTATGATTTTCCTGATGGCAAAAACTATTATCAGGCACAAATAAAAAATTATACAACCCTTGATCTGACGGCTGAAGAAATTCATCAAATTGGATTGAAGGAAGTGGCGCGCATTCGCAAGGAAATGGAAGCTGTTATTAAAGAATCAGGTTTTAACGGTAGTTTTGCAGATTTTTTAGATTTTTTAAGAAATTCGCCGCAATTTTACGCAAAATCGGAACAGGATTTGTTAAAGGAAGCCGCCTATATAGCAAAAAAAATGGATGGTAAATTGCCTAAACTTTTCACCAGATTACCCAGGCAACCCTATGCGGTTGAGCCTGTTCCTGCGGCTATGGCACCTAAATACACCACTGGACGATATGTGTCTGCACCATTAAACAGTGACAGACCTGGTACTTACTGGGTGAATACTTATGCTCTGGATAAAAGACCGCTTTATGCACTTGAAGCACTGACTTTACATGAAGCTGTGCCTGGTCATCATTTGCAGGGAGCGCTTAATCAGGAACTGGAAGATGTGCCAAATTTCAGACGTTACTCTTATATTTCAGCCTTTGGCGAAGGCTGGGGACTATACAGTGAAAAACTTGGACTCGAAGTGGGTTTTTATCAGGACCCTTATAGTAACTTTGGTCGATTAACTTATGAAATGTGGCGAGCAGGGCGTTTGGTTATAGATACAGGTATTCATGCCAAGGGCTGGACAAGAGAACAGGCTATCAAATTGTTAGAGGAAAACTCTGCCTTATCAACTCATAATATCAGAACCGAGGTGGATCGTTATATTAGTTGGCCAGGTCAGGCTTTGGCATATAAATTGGGTGAATTGAAAATTCTGGAATTAAGAGCCAAGGCCGAAAAAGCATTGGGAGATAGTTTTGACCTTAGACTGTTTCATGATGAGATATTGAAAAATGGTTCTATTCCTTTGGATGTGCTTGAGCAGCAAATTAATAATTACATTAAACAAAACAGAAAATAGCCGATTTAGTTTAGGTAATCTGCAAAAAAAAGAGGAGCATAGGCTCCTCTTTTTTTATTTAATTCTTTGTATTATGAAAAAGAGAACCAGCCAGAACTTCCAAATATACTTTGGTGAATTGTTTTGGCATCTATATCATGGCTAGTGCTGGATAAACTTTTGCTGATTAACAAGTTTACGCCTTCTTTAGCCAGATTAATAGTTTCAGGCTTATTGCATAACTTATCTGCTGAATCCTTTAATATTGCAACACTGGGCCGCAACTTTGCATTCTCAGGCTGCTCTAAAACTATAGCAACTGATTTGTCGTTTAATTCAACAAGACTGCCAGTAGGATAAACTCCGATTGCCTGAATAAATGATTCAACCAATTCCAACTGGAACAAGTTTCCACGGATATTGTATAAATGTGAAATTGCTTCTGATGGTGTCATAGCTGCAGCATCTGAAGAGTAAGGGTTGATTAATTGCTCGTAGTAATCTGCAATACCTGCAACACGCGCGAGAAATGGTATTTTGTTACCAATCAAATTGCGAGGGTAGCCTGTTCCATTGTTTCTTTCACAGTAAGAAGCAATGATGTAATTGATCTGATGATTTGGTGAAAACATTTGTTTTGTTTCAGCCAAGGTCAGAGATACGTGTTCATTGAATTGTTGCACTTCATTTGCGCTGCTTCTATTTTTAAGAAGTGCACTGTCAATTTTGGTTTTACCGATTGGAGCCAATAACAGCGCAGTTCCCAAATCATGCAAATCAGATTCTGAAAGACCAAGATGTCGTGCAAATATTAAAGCCCATATTGCGCTTCTTACAGCTTGTTGGTGTAGTTTTTCACTTGCAGTATTGATTCTACATAACCATGCCAGAGCGTCAGGGTTACTGATGACACTTTTTACCATAGCATTTGAAGCTACAGTAATTTCTTTAATTTCAAAAGCGCCATTATTTTGAATTCTTTCGTATATATCAGCCATCTGAGTGGTGATCTTGTCATACATTTGAGCAGAAGCTTTAACTTCTTTTTTCATCTTGTTTAAAGCTTGGTATGTAGTAACTCTAGGCTTGAAACGAGCTTTCTCTTTCATCAAACGAAGAGTTGCAGCATCAAATTGTGCTTCACCCTTACCAGGTTTTGCATTAGAGGTGATATTTAGTTTGGCAGCAACATCAACTTTACTTCGTTTAATATCAACATAAACTTTATTGCAATAGTGAGACAAGAGCTCAAGCTCTTCATCTTTTGTGATTTGGAAACCCTGGATAGGAAAAGGCGTTTGAACCCACGGCACGTCCAGACGGGACACATACATGCCTAAGGTTAAATCTTCTACTAATGTCTCTTGTGTATCGAGATGCATTTTCGGATGCCTTTCAAGTTGCTGCTACATCCATCCTGAACTACAAACACAATCCCTTGTTTTAGAATAATAAAACAAAACTGTAAAAAAATGTGGAACCAGTTCACATTTTCATTTGTTTTTGAACAAAAAACGAACCATTTATCAATTCGGTTAATGGTGCATTTAAAACTCAATCAATAGCGCCAAAATCATACTTGCTTTTTAGACTAAAAACAATTTTTTTCAGCTTAAAATCGTATAACAGCACTATAAACACAAACATCTTGTTAAATCTAGCAAAGATTATAAGAATTAGCCATAATTTTTTTTTGATTAATATATATATGTTTTTAATTTATTTGGGTTTATTGGCAATGAGTATTGCTCTTGTTGGAGCCTGATAGCCCTCAACTGTTAACGTTTTCTCGTTATTCAAATAATCTTCAAGAGAATGAAAATGCATCCAGTCTGTTTTTCTTTGTTCTTCATAGCTTGTTCTACTTATATCAACAGTCCGAATGTTTATAAAACCGCTTCTTCTCAACCAGCGCTCCAGTGCTGTAACTGAAGGAATAAACCAGACGTTTCTCATTTGAGCATAACGATCTTCCGGTACCAATACCGATGTCTCATCACCATCAATAACCAGTGTTTCAAGAATCAACTCACCACCTTTGTTTAATTGAGACTTGAGCGCTAATAAATGATCTATCGGTGAGCGTCTGTGGTATAGGACGCCCATGGAAAATACAGTATCAAACCCTTTTAATCCATCACTTACAAACATTTCGGTATCTGGCATATCTTCAAGAGTAAGTGGTAGTAGATGTACGGGGATGTCTGAAAGATACTTTTTAAATATAGAAAATTGCCCCAAAAACTTTTGCGACGGGTCGATCCCCAAAACCAGTTTTGCACCTTCACCATATATACGCCAACAGTGGTAGCCATTTCCACAGCCAACATCAAGAACGGTTCTGTTTTTTAGCGAGGAAATATGAGGTAAAACCCTGTTCCATTTCCAGTCTGAGCGCCATTCTGTATCAATATGAATACCAAAAAAGTCAAATGGGCCTTTCCTCCATGGGTGCAGTTTTTTCAATGTGTTAGTCAATTCTTCAACATTGATTCCATGGTTAATTAAATTGTCTTTGCTACCAATGGAAACTCTCTTCTTTAATTCAAATTCGCCTGGCTGAATTATCGGTAGTGATCTAATAATATTTTCCCATTCAGAAAGTTCGCCATGGGTATAAGATTGAAACTTTTTATCCACTGTTTCCAATAGAATGTCAGTTAATGCTGATATGGATGATTTCAATAAATCATGTCGAAATTGTTGTTTGTCAATCATTGTAATTATCAAATCTTGTAGTTATTTAATGGCAATTATTGAGACAAAGTTATATTGTTGAAACCAGCAGTCAATATGTTTAAAGCCAGCATCTTTTAAATTGTATATATGTTGCTCAAGGGTTTGTGGTATTAAAACATCTTCCAAAGCATCCCTTTTTTGACTGATTTCAAGTTGGCTATATCCGTTGTCGCTTTTAAACTGGTGGTGTAGTTTATTAATCAATTGATTAATTGTTTCATCTTCAAAGCATATTTTTTCAGATATTAATAAAACACCATCATCATTCATTCCCTGATAAATTTCTCCGAGTAATGAAGTTCTGTCATTGGTGGGAAGAAACTGCAAGGTAAAGTTCAATACGACCATTGAGGCATTAGTGATGGAAATATTTTGTATGTTGTCATGAATAAGTTCAATATTACATTTGTGTTTGAATGCGTCTATGTGAGGTTTGCATTTTGCCAGCATAGCATCTGAGTTATCAACCGCAACAATTGTCACATCTTGATGTTGAATCCCTTCACTCATAGCCAGACTTGCTGCCCCTAAAGAACACCCCAGATCATAACAATTGGTATCAGGTTTGACAAAATGACTTGAAAGGCGAGTTATGTTTCTTAATATTTTGTCGTAACCTGGAACCGAGCGTTTAATCATATCAGGGAAAACTTCGGCAACTGAATGATTAAAACTAAAGGGTTGTCCAGATTGTTGGCTAGCATACAAATTGTCAATTTTGTCATTCATGAGAATATTTCGCATTAATTGTAAAGCAGGTTTAGACATTTAAAAGACAGGTCAAATCAGTTTCCTGGATGGGTTGTTTACCTTTTCCATATTCAAAAACATAACCGGCAAGATTATTGGTTTTGCAAAAGGTTATTTGATTGTCATTTATCCGCAAGGCAGAACCTTCGGGCAAAGCGATAACTTTTTGCGTCTGGTTAATCTGTAAAAATTCCAACAATCTATCCTCTCGAGTTTCACCTTGATGTCCAGGTGGATTACCATCGATATAATGAGGATTAATTTGAAAAGGCAAAAGATTTAATGCCTTAAAACTTTCTGGCTGAATAACAGGCATATCATTAGTTGTATAAATACCAGGAGAAACGATGTTCGAACCTGCACTCCAACCCAAATATGGAACGCCTTGCATGATCTTTTTTCTGATCACATCAATCAAATTATATTGTTGAAGTTGAGAGAGAAGATGAAATGTATTTCCTCCGCCGACAATTATAGCTTCAGCCTTTTCAATAGATTGGGGCATGTTTTCAGATAGATGAATCGATTCAATCGTAAAGCCCCATTGCTCAAAAACCTGAGAAACTTTAAGAGTGTATTCATCGTAATTTATAGTCACACCTGCAAAGGGAATAAACAGGCAGTGGCAACTTTTTGCTAGAAAACTTTTAATAAATGATTCAGCATGAATCAAATAGTCATCAGAATCTGTTTTGGAGCTACTCAATAATAATAGGTTCATAAACGTATTCAGGTAAATTTTAAGAACAGATATTTTAACCTTAAACAGCTAAATATGCATCAGCTGAGATTATTCGTATTGTAAACCTAAAAGAGTATTATCAATGGCAAGTTTAACCAGTAACTCTCTTTCATCCCAGTCTATTGATGGTAGATTATAAAATGAACCATAGATGCCATAGATTGAGACGCTGATAATTTTAGAGACCATTAAACTATCTTTACCGGGAAATATTTTCTGGTCAATACACGCCTGTGCATTATCTCTGATCAGTTGGAGATAGTTTATTGATGCCGATGTATCATTGATGTTAAAACTTTCTTCCTGATGGATCGGGAAATCCTGTGTAGCAATTCCCAGTTGATAGCTTTTTGGATTATTGATCCAGTAGTCCACGCTACGTTGCATAATGTAGCGTAATGATTTCAGAGGGGCATTTTTATAATCTTTGGGTGGCGTGGTGAATTGATATAATTCTGTCGCAATATCATCCCAAAAATGTTTAAGGATTTCTTTTTTATTTTCAAAATAATAATATATTTTTGTGGGAGCGAACCCTGCCTTTGCAGCAATCTTACGCATACTGGTATTTTCATAACCATCATTGATAAAAAGATCTCTGGCAATATTGATTATCTCATTTCTGATTAATTCTTTTTGTTCAGGAGATAAAGATGGTCTGCCTATTTTTTTTTTAATCATTTATGCCGCTACCACACTTGTACAGTTATATCGCTTGTAAACAAAGTTACTTGTTATGCTCAAAAACATCGGTTCACAAAACATAATGGGATGTTATGCTGTCTAATATAACACAAGCACTCTAAAAGAAAACATTGTTATAATAAGACATTATTGCAATATCGTTTTATATTCAAGTCAACTGGTTGTTTATTTTATCGAATATTTTTTATTGAGCAACCATTGATACTATATCAAAATAAACTTCCTGATAATAAATTTCAATTTGCTATATCCTGTGAATATCAATCAGTCAAAAAAAAGAAAAATGATCCAGATCAGGGTTTCCTTTTTCAAAACTGGTATTCTATGCACCATGAGGTTACTGTAAAACTGTAATATTGAGCAAAATGAAATGGCAAATCAGGAGATAAAATTGAAACCATTTGGACAATTAGAGTGGGATGAGAAACTACTTAAAAAGTATAATATCGCGGGTCCAAGATATACATCCTATCCTACAGCACTCGAATTTACAGAAGATTATAGTTTAGACGATTATTTAGTGTGCCTGAATAGTTTAGCTGAAGACAAGTCTCTGTCTTTATATATTCATGTGCCTTTCTGTCAAAATATTTGTTATTACTGTGCGTGCAATAAAATTATCACCAAGCACAAAGACAAGGCTGAAAAATACGTTCAGTATCTTATCAAGGAAATTGAACTGGTTAGTAAAGAACTATCTGCCAAAACCTTGCGTCAGATTCATTGGGGTGGGGGAACACCAACCTATTTATCCATGTCTCAGATGAAGAGAATTATGGATGTGATTTATGCCAATTTTGATGTGCCGCAAGAAGATTCCACTGAAATCTCTATTGAAGTTGATCCCAGAGCGTTAAATATTGAAGATATTAAAACCTTGTCTGAGATGGGGTTCAATAGAATGAGCATGGGCGTTCAGGATTTTGATCCAAAAGTGCAACAATCTATCAACCGTATACAATCCTTTGAAATGACCAATGAAATGGTTGTCGAAGCCAGAAAGTATAATTTCACTTCGATAAATCTTGATTTGATTTATGGTTTGCCCTTACAAACGCAAGAAACTTTTAAATCAACGCTCGAAAAAGTTATTACAATTTCTCCTGACAGAATTTCGGTGTTTAACTATGCTCATTTGCCCCACAGATTTAAGCCACAAAGAAAAATAAATAGCTATGAGCTGCCAAGCCCAACTGAAAAACTCAACATTTTTGAGTACATAATTAAAACACTGCAAGGCGAAGGTTATTTATACATTGGCATGGACCATTTCGCCAAACCGGATGACGAATTGGCTATTGCACAAAATAACAAATGTCTGCATCGAAATTTTCAGGGATACACAACCCATGAGGAATATGAATTAATCGGGGTCGGAGTTTCATCCATTGGTTCTATTAATAACCAATATCACCAAAATGTCAGAGATGTTGATTCATATTACGAAGCTCTGGATCAAAATAAAATACCCAGCTGGCGTGGTGTTGGAATGTCTTATGATGATCTGGTCAGAAAGGCAGTGATATTTTCATTGATATGCCATTTTGAAGTGATTAAAAAAGATATTGAAGAAAAATTTGACATCAATTTCGATCAATATTTTAAAAATGAATTGGAAATGTTGTCTGTTTATATTGATGACAGGTTGGTAGAGCTGGATGATGAAGGTATTTACGTCACTAATCGAGGCAGACTGCTTATCAGGAACATATGTATGACTTTTGATGCCTATCTAAATGAGTTGCAGGTTATAAACAGTTTTTCTAAAGTAATTTAGAAGAAAAAACTAAACAAACTCAATATATTTCGGTTATAATAGAACAAATAATGGTCATTGAAGTGAGAATAAAGTTTGTCATCCGGAACTCCTTTACACAGTGAAATTCGTTGTCAGACCTGCAGTATAAGAAAATTATGTTTGCCGGTTATGTTGGCTGAGTCAGAAATTGAACATCTTGAGAATATTGTTCAAAGAAAGAAAATTTTAAAGAAAGGTGAGTTTCTTTATCATGCCGGCGATCATTTTGAAGCGATTCATGCGATCCGTTCAGGTAGCCTGAAGTCATACACCATCAGTTCTGATGGAACAGAGCAAATTACCGGTTTTCACTTGCCTGGCGAGATTGTCGGTCTTAATGCTATTAGCCATTCTACTTATCCCAGCTTTGCCAAGGCATTAGAAACATCTCTGGTTTGTACAATACCGTTTGATAAATTAGAGACGCTTTCGAGAGACATTCCCGGTTTGCAAAAACAGATTTTTCATGTGATGAGTAATGAAATCAGAGATGAGCAGAACTTGATGATGCTGCTAAGTAAAAAGAATGCTGATGAAAGATTTGCAGCGTTTATCATGAACTTATCTGCCAGATATGGGCGAAGAGGATTGTCCAGTAAAGAATTCCAGCTAACCATGACAAGAAGTGATATTGGTAATTATTTGGGTTTGGCGGTCGAAACAGTTAGCCGTTTAGTGACCAGATTACAGGGTAATGGTTTGATTGGCATTCAGGATCGTTATATCCAGATTACCGATATGGATGGTTTAAGTGCTCTGGCCGGAACCTCTTGTCATCATTAAAGAGACTGTCAGCTAACAAGAACAATAACTGATTGATTTTTATATTTCATTCAAACATTTAATTCTGTTGTTTTCACTATGCAAATTGATAAATCTCAGATTAGTGGATTAATTCTGGCTGGTGGTCGAGGCAGAAGAGTTGGTGAGCGTGACAAAGGATTAATAGCGCATAAAGATAAACGTCTTATAGAACATCAGGTTTTATGGCTTTCCAGACAGCTTGATTCAATTTTTATCTCTGCAAATCGTAACCATAAAGATTATTTGTCTTTTGGTTACCCTGTCATCAGTGACGGTGATATAGAATGTTATATTGATAATGCGCATTCTGATTTTGCAGGACCTTTAACAGGTGTTCTTTCGGGATTTGCTAACTCACAAAACGAATGGTTGTTTGTATTACCTGTAGATCAACCAGATTTACCCGCCAATTTAATACAAATAATGACAGACTATATACACAGAAATGAGTTAAATAATTACGTGTATTGTATGGAAACAGAAAGTCGAGAACATTATTTACCCTTGTTGATTAATAGAAAGTGTCTGGCTGCATTGATAGATTTTATAACTCACGGAAAAGCCAAAATTTCAGAGTTTCTTTCTTTATTAAATACCGGGATATTTAATCCGGATTTAAACGAATCTCATTTTACCAATCTTAACAATATTGATGATTTTGTGGACTTGGACTAGCCAAATAACGATAGATCAAGGATAATCGCGCATTATTTTTATGCGGAACACTATTGTGAGTTCAGAATCAAATCTAAGACGTACCTTTGCTATTATCTCCCACCCCGATGCCGGTAAAACAACTATCACTGAAAAATTGCTGCTTTTGGGTAAGAAAATACAGGAAGCAGGAACTGTAAAGGGGAAAAAGTCTGGTAAACAGGTAACCTCAGACTGGATGGAAATGGAAAAGCAAAGAGGTATTTCTGTCACGACTTCTGTCATGCAGTTTCCTTATAATGGAAAGGTGGTCAATCTGCTTGATACACCGGGACATGAAGATTTCTCTGAAGATACCTATCGCACCTTGACTGCTGTTGATTCAGCATTAATGGTGATTGATAGTGCTAAAGGTGTTGAAGACAGGACTATCAAGCTGATGGAAGTCTGTCGTTTGCGAGATACGCCGATTACAACTTTTATGAACAAGCTGGACAGGGATATCAAAGATCCAATCGAATTGATGGATGAGGTTGAAGAGGTTTTGAATATAAAATGCTCTCCTGTTACCTGGCCAATTGGTATGGGTAAGCAATTCAAGGGTGTCTATCATATTCTTGAGGACCGGATTTATTTCTATCAATCCGGTCAAGGGCATACTATTCAGACGGTTGATACTATAGATGGTATTAATAATCCGGAGCTGGATCAAAGAATTGGCTATTTGGCTAGTGAATTAAGAGAAGAACTTGAACTGGTGTTGGGCGCCAGTCATGAATTCGATCTTCAGGCGTTTCTTAAAGGTGAATTAAGCCCTGTTTTTTTTGGTACCGCATTAGGTAATTTTGGGGTAACACAAATGTTAGACGCCTTTGTAGAATGGGCGCCGCCGCCACTCAGCCGACAATCAGATTTACGTGAAATAAAGTCAGAAGAAGAAAACTTTAGTGGATTTGTGTTTAAAATTCAGGCCAACATGGATCCTGCGCACAGAGATAGAATAGCCTTTATGAGGATATGTTCAGGCAAGTATCAAAAGGGCATGAAAATGCATCATGTTCGCTTAGCCAGAGATGTTCAAATTTCCAATGCAGTAACATTTTTAGCCGGTGACAGGGCTAATCTTGAAGAAGCTTGTGCAGGCGATATTATTGGTTTGCATAATCATGGTACCATTCAAATTGGAGATACTTTTACTGAGGGTGAACTCTTTAAATTTTCCGGCATTCCCAATTTTGCACCTGAGCTATTCAGGAGAGTTAGATTAAAAGACCCTCTAAAAAACAAGGCGTTACTAAAAGGATTAATACAATTGTCAGAGGAAGGTGCAACTCAGGTATTCAGACCTACCGATTCCAACGATTTGATATTAGGTGCTGTCGGGGTGCTTCAATTCGAATTGGTTGCACATCGTTTATTGCAGGAATATAAGGTGAATTGTATTTTCGAGCCTGTGTCTATCTATACTGTACGATGGATAAGCTGTGACGATGAGAAGCAATTGCAAAACTTTAAAAATAAGGTATCAGATAATCTTGCATTAGATGGTGGTGACAATTTATCTTATCTGGCACCTACTAAAGTCAATCTAAATTTGATACAGGAAAGATGGCCGGATATTACGTTTAGTGAAACCCGTGAACATTAAGGCTGCTAAATAGAATATTTTTATATATACTCTATGTTTCAAAATAAAAATTGATAAAATGTGTTTGACTTAAAATCATAGAACAATAATCGGACTTCAGGTTGTGCCATGTTAAACCAGTTAAAGCTTTTCGATTCACATTGTCATCTGGATATGCCGGAATTTGAAGGCAATATAGATGCAATAGTATCAAAATGCGAGGAAGTAGGAATAGGTGGAATATTAATGCCTGGCGTTACCAAGGATAGCTGGAGACGCATCAAGCAAATTTCAGCCAGAAAACCAATTTGCCATGCTGCATTGGGTTTGCATCCCATGTTTGTCGAAAAACATCACGAAAAGCATTTACATGATCTTGAAATGTCTTTTTCTTTAGGGGATGTGGTTGCTGTTGGTGAAATTGGTCTGGATTTTTACGAATCAAAAAATAATAGTGAGCTGCAAATAAAATATTTTGAAGCTCAAATCGATATTGCAAAAAATGCAAATTTACCTGTTATTTTACATGTTAGAAAAGCTCACGATCATGTGTTGCAAATTTTAAAAAAACATAATTTTTCTATTGGTGGCATAGTTCATGCCTTCAATGGCAGTGAAATTCAGGCTGAAAAGTACATTAATATGGGGTTTAAATTAGGTTTTGGTGGTGCCATGACATTTCCCCGAGCCGCCAAATTACACAAACTGGCTGCTTCGCTTCCATTAGAAAGTATTGTTCTGGAAACCGATGCACCTGATATGCCACCAGCAACCTGTAAAACACCTTTTAACACACCGTTACATCTTTACGATAATTTTAGAAGTTTTGTCTCTTTAAGGAATGAGCCAGCTTCTGTTTTGGCCAAGCAAACAACGTTGAATGTTCAGTCAGTATTGCGCCTGAATAGCTAATTAATAACCATCTGATGCAGATACAACTACATATTATTCAAGTATATTTGTGAATAATGTGGTTATGGGTTACATTTTTTCAATAGAAGAGTTTTATCTTTGTTATTAATGATATAGACTTGAAATCAGTTTCGTCTCGAAGGCTAATATAATGCAAAATATATCTTCAGAAAGCACAGCTTTTGGAACTGATTTGTTAACTGTTTTAACCAGATTGGAAAAGTCAGGTTTGCTTGAATTGGAGCAATCTCGCGATGCATTGCGAATTTTGCGTCAAAAACCTTCAAAAGCTCACCCAATAAATCTCATTGCCGGTTTGAAGCTAAAATCAAAATCCACTGGAAAAGAATTAAAAGCAGAATTTTTGAGTGAATGGTTTGCTGACCAATATCAACTGCCTTATGTTCGACTGGATCCTCTAAAAATAGATGTGGATGCAGTGACTTCAGTAATGTCAAAGGCTTTTGCTATAAGACACAATATACTGGCATGTGACGTAAATAATAACCATGTCACTGTTGTTGTGCTTAATCCTGAAGAGGTAAGTTGGGAGCAAGGGTTAACCCACATATTAAGAAAACCGGTTAAACGCGTTTTTGCTAATCCTGAAACGGTGATCCGCCTGCAACAGGATTTTTATAATTTAAGCCATTCAATGAAAGGCGCATCTGGTGAGAAGTTGCAGCGCCCCAAATTGAGTAATCTTGAACAACTTCTTGAAGTAGGAAATATTGGAGATATAGATGCCAATGATCAGCATGTTGTTCAAATTGTTGACTGGCTATTGCAATATGCCTTTAGTGAACGCGCCAGTGATATTCATATTGAGCCGCGAAGAGATGTAGCTAACATTCGATTGAGAATCGACGGTGTCTTGCATAAAGTATATGAAATGCCAGATAACATCGCTGCTGCTGTTGTGGCGAGATTTAAAATATTAGGTCGTATGGATGTAGCAGAAAGAAGAAAGCCTCTTGACGGACGTATTAAAACCAAAACACCGCAAGGGCTTGAAATTGAACTGCGCCTTTCAACTTTACCAACCGCTTTTGGTGAGAAGCTGGTTGCAAGAATATTTGATCCGACTGTTTTGCTACGTGATTTTAAGGATTTGGGTCTGAATGCTGATACTGAAAAATTGTGGCTTGAGATGTCAAGGCAGCCTAATGGTATAGTCCTTTTAACAGGGCCTACTGGTTCTGGTAAAACAACAACGCTTTACACCACTTTGAAGTTGATAGCCACACCAAAAATAAATGTTTGTACCATTGAAGACCCGATAGAAATGGTTGAGCCTGCATTTAATCAGATGCAGGTGCATCACGATATTAATGTTGATTTTGCAACGGGAGTGAGAGCGCTGTTAAGACAAGATCCTGACGTTATTATGATTGGTGAGATCAGGGATAAGGAAACTGCAGAAATGGCTATTCAGGCGTCTTTAACAGGCCATTTGGTTATTTCAACCTTGCATACCAATGATGCTGCTTCAGCAGTAACCCGTCTTATGGATATTGGATTGCCTTCATATCTGATTAATGCAACCTTGTTGGGGGTGATGGCTCAGCGTTTGGTGCGTACACTCTGTACCCATTGTAAAAAAGAAGTTGAAACAGATAAAGTCGCATGGCAAGAACTGACAACCGGATTTGACATGCCTGTGCCAGCAAAAATTCATCAGCCTCAAGGCTGTGATGAATGCCGTCATTCAGGATATTCAGGGCGAATTGGTATATATGAATTGATGAAAGTATCATCAGATATTAAATCTTTGATATCCACTGCAGGGGAGTCTGAACCAATCAGGAATCAGGCTTTAAAAAATGGTATGTCTTTATTGCGCATAAGTGGCGCACAAAAAGTCGTTGAAGGTATCACCACTATAGATGAAGTAATGAGAGTTGCTTCGCCATCGATGGAAACATAAAAATAGCAATAGCTTTAAAATCAGGAACAAGGTTTGACACATATCATCACTATAGCCGGAGCATCAGCATCGGGCAAAACTACTCTGGCGACACAATTACAAGTTTGGCTTGATACACATTACAAATCTCAGGTTTGTGAAATTATTGCCCAGGATAGTTATTACCATGACCTCTCGCATCTTGAATTCGAGGAAAGAGCGGCAGTCAATTTTGATCATCCTAATTCACTGGATCACCAGTTTTTATATCAACAATTATCTGAGCTAAAAAATGGTCATGCTGTTAAGGTGCCAAATTATTGTTATAAAACTCACCAAAGAACTGAAGAATTAAAA
The DNA here is from genome assembly GCA_029880585.1 of Gammaproteobacteria bacterium. Classification (GTDB taxonomy): domain Bacteria; phylum Pseudomonadota; class Gammaproteobacteria; order Enterobacterales; family Kangiellaceae; genus Aliikangiella. The sequence continues at coordinate 20,129 of JAOUOC010000002.1, read as the reverse complement.
ACGACTCATCCTTTACCGTTTGTTATAGTTGAAGGCATTCATACCAATTTTGACCAACAAATTGTTGATTTGTGTGACTATAGAATTTTTGTTAAAACTGATTTGGATATCTGTCTTGCCCGTCGGATTCACAGGGACATCCATGAGAGAGGGCGCACTGTTGATTCGGTTATTAATCAATATGTTACAACAGTAAAACCCATGTATGAAAAATATGCAGCACCTAAAGAATCAGTTGCAGATATCGTTATTGATGGTTCTATCAGTATCAACGAGATGCGAGAACAAGCCATTTCGCATCCAAAATTTCAAAAATTAATTAAACAAACATAAAAATAACGGATTTAATATTTTAGGGTTGAATCATACTCACTTACTTAAATATTTGGTTAAGACAATCTGCCAATCTGATACCCGCTTTGTACAATTGTTGTTTGACTAAAGGGTAGTGTTGGTAGTAATACTGATAGCCCAAATTATTTTCATCATACTGGTAAGGTTCTTTTCTTAAGGATAACGATTCATTTAGCCAGCTTAAGGGATCAACAGATTTCGATGCTATCTGAGAAGTTTGGTTATGACTGACAAAATCAGCAAGTTCAGAGAAACTTAATTGGCTGGAATCAATAATGTGCTCATCCCAGACTCGATGAAGATTGGTCTTTTTGCCAAACCACTTTACATCAACTTTATTACCACCGAGGTCATGATAGTAACCAACATGCAATGGCTGATGAAGATCGCCAATCAGGTGTATCAAAAATTTTAAGGCAAATTGTTTTAGTTCTGTTTTTTCTTTAAGTGTATCCAGTGAACCAAAATAAGATTCCAATCCTTTGGTAACGCCATTCTGCGGTATTTTTTCATCTTTTAAAATTGCGATAAAAGTGTTGATGGCCTGATAAATGTCGCCTTTAGTATTCTTCCTGGACTTCTGATAGCTGATGTTGTCATCGAGATTAACATAGTGCCAACTCGATGCATGCTTCTGCCAAAGTGGATGTGGGTCAGAACGCATAAAATCGGCCCATACTGAAACTTCTGCCAGGCTATCATCTCCAAGTAATTCTTTGACTTTAAGTTTTGCAGTTTCTGTCAAATGTTGCTCTGCAATCAAACCTACAGTTCTATGTCCGTTTTTTCCAAAAGCTGATACATCAAAATGAAAACTTAAAAAGCCAATGGTAACAAGCGTAATAAAGATTTTTTTTGTCATCGTCATTTCCCTTAATCGAATTATCCGCTTATGTTATTGCATAATTTATTGAATGTAAAAAGATATTGATTAGAATGTAACCTTCACATGAGTATTGTTAGGGAGACATATAAAGTGAGAATAAATAACAAAATAAAGTTAATTTCAGGTAGGTTCCTCATCGTCTTATCGTTGTGCACAGGTTTTATTTCAGGTTGTGCCAATAATATTCCTAAACAACAGAATGCAGGTTCATTTAGTGATAAAAGTATAGAAACTATTGCATTAGGCTCATGCCTTAATCCTCATAATGACCAAACTATCTGGCAATCGGTAGAGGCTACTAATCCCGATTTGTTTCTTTTTTTGGGAGACAATGTCTACGCTGACAGACTTGATGGAAAGTGGCTTCCTGTAGCAACAGAAGAATCTTTTAAAAAGTCATATCATGCTTTATTAAATAATGTCCATTATCAAAGATTATCTAAAAGGATCCCTGTATTTCCAATATGGGATGATCATGATTATGGACAAAATGATGGCGGAGCAGAAAACCCGGTTGCTGCATTGGCAAAGGATTTCTTTTTATCAAGTTTCAATCTTCCACAAGCGTCTGAAATCAGAAAAAGGCAAGGGGTTTACTATTCCAAAATTAAAGGCGAAGAGGGGAAAAGGGTGCAGTTAATATTTTTGGATACCCGAAGCTTTAGAACAGATTTAACCAAGGCAGAGCCAGGCAATAAAGAAGGTTATCAAAGATATCAACCTTCTTCAGACCCACAGCAGAATATGCTGGGTGAGGTGCAATGGAAATGGCTTGAAGAAGAGCTAAATAAACCGGCTGATCTTAGAATTATTGCTTCTTCGATTCAGGTTTTAGCCGAAGATCATGGTTGGGAACGTTGGGGAAATTTTCCAAAAGAGCGCCAGCGGTTTTTTGATTTATTAACGCAAACAAATGCAAAAGGGGTTGTACTGGTTTCCGGAGACAGGCATCAAAGTGGTCTTTACTTTAAAGCAGGGAAAACACCATATCCTTTGTACGAATTAACTGCCAGCTCACTTAATATGCCAATTCCAAATGTAGATAAAGAAATGGATTCTACTCAGGTTGGATATCTGGTTAGCGAGGCCAGTTTCGGATTGATACATCTGGATTGGGAAAACAGAGCTTTGACATTAGAAATTCAGAATAAGGCTAATAAAACGCAACGTTCCATAATGGTTCCATTTTCCGAAATTCAATAGTACTGAGAAATAAAAAAGCCGAGGCGAACCTCGGCTAAAAACACACTCGCTAGAGTTTAGAAGGTGTATTTAACACCAATTTTAATTTTCCAGGTTGATTCAAACGCATTGAATCTATTAGAATCATTTCTTACTCTATCAATAACATATTGGCCTTGAGCATTAATAGAATCAACATCATAGAGTCTTTTAGTATTGAATGTATTATCAACAACTTTACCTTTAGAACTATCAACAAAATTCAGGAAGTTATCAATTATGATAGTGAAAACGCCTTTGTGGCCATCTTTAAATCCTGGTATTTCCCGATTATAGCTTACATCAAGACTATTAACCCAAGGTGAAGTGCCAGTACCTTTTGGCGCATAACCACCTGCATATTTTTCCAGTCCAGCGGCTTTAATTGCATCCATTAAATCATCTTCTAATCCTGGTATAGCAGGATCATATGTTACATTTGGATCATTACGAGTTGGAATGTAAGTAGTATAATCTCCACCAAATAAACTTGGGCTAACACCAGGATTGAGACCTGTAGCAGCAAAGTTAGTGGTATATGTGATTGGGTTACCAGATTTTCTTTCAAAGAACATATTTATATTTGTTTTATATCCTTCTTCGTCTTCTGTGCTATAGCCCATATTCAATACGAAACGATGTTCTATTTCGAAATTTGAACGACCTAATTGATCTGCAGGAATATTTCTATTTATGCCGTCTGAATAACGGTAGTTGCTTCTGGCAGTTGAACTTGTTCCAGGGTTGACGTCTGTAATATCCTGATTTGCATAAGACATGGACATAGACAAGCCGTTATCCCAAACCTTGTCCAATGAGGTCATAAATATATTAGAGCGACCATCTACGTTTGAGTTTGTTAGCATCAAGTCATAACGATTGTCGTTGTCATTATAAATAAGACGTTGACCATCAGCAGTTGTAGTTACTATAGCATCATGCAAAGAAGCATCTATCCAGAATGCTGAATCAACTTTTTTGATATGCAAAAATTCTGTTGTCCATTTAAAATCATCGCCCAGAAAGGGGATATCAACCATATAATCAGCAGCTATCTGATAACGCCAATCTGAAGGTAGTTCAAAATTGGGATCAGTAAATGATACATGACCGTCACTGGATGCATTTTCAATGGCATTAAAAGCTGGCTGATAAATGCCTGTGATTGATGTAGGATCTATAGTTATGTTTGAAGCTGTGTAAAATCCTTCGTTTACTCCATTTTGTGAATAAGCGTTAGAAATCCAAACATTTGGTTGACCACCGCTATATCTACCGATACCACCTCTAATGGTTAAATCATCATTAACAGTGTAATTAAAACCGATCCTCGGAAGTAAAATATCAATTCCATCAAGATTTTGGGTGTTATCGTAACCTGTCCTTGCTTGCGATGTTGCATTGTAAGGTGGTTTATCATTTGATGACAAAGATTCATATCTAAGACCAAAAACAACATTTAAATCTTCATTAACATCCCAGTTATCCTGTATATAGAGGGCCAGACTAGAGCGGTCAAAATCTGCACCTACGGCAAAAGGATCATTACCTGTACCATTTGAGTATGTGTATCGCTCAGCAAGTCTGGCTTCAAAATCCGCCAAACTATTGAAGACTATGACACCCTTAGATGAGGGTACAAAAAGATTCTGAACAGAAAATTGTTGATGCTCTAAACCAAATTCAAGTGTATGCTCATCCATGGTATATGTACCGTCAAACTTGACAATGTCTGTAGCAGTATCAAGCACATTAGCATGTCTGAATTGATCAGAACCAAACGCAATTTCACCACCACCAGGAAGATTTTGAATAGTGACATCTGCAAAATCACCAAATGATACTTGTCTATTGGCTACTTCCTTGCTGGTAAAACTGATTTCAGATGTAAAATTACTTGTCCAGTCGGAATAGAGTTTAGTGGTGAAGTTATTTAACTCCTCACTCACGTTATACCAGTGTGATGAAAGTCTTAATTCTCCAGGGCCGCTTGTCGTATTTCTGGTTCTGTTACCCAGATTATATTGATAGATAAAAGCTGCACGGTGGTAATCATTAATATTCCAATCAAGTTTTATGACATACTTTTCATCTTCTTCAACGGGAGAACCGGAAGCTGAACCAACTTGAGCATCAGTCATACCATAAACTTCTCTGGCTATTCGTTGAACCTCTGCGACATCAGCAAGAGTTGCATCTGTTTCATTGGCCGCGCCAGAGTTACCTGCACCCCATTCAAGTGTTTGGGGAGATTCATATTCTTCATAAGAAACATTGAAAAAGAGCTTATCTTCTATAATAGGGCCACTTATTCCGAAACCCCAGGTTTCTTCTTCAAATTCTATATCAAATCTTTCACCTTTATATGTTGGAGTTCCCGACCTACTATCGTTTAATTGCTCAAAGAAAATCTCACCATTAAAGTCATTTGTACCGGATTTAAAGACAGCATTTACCAGACCACCGCTAAATCCTGATACTTTTGCATCAAAAGGAGCAACATCAATTGTTACCTGATCGATTGCATCAATAGGTAGTGGTGATCTTTGAGTGGGGTAACCGCCATCATTTAGGCCAAAATCATCATTTTGACTTATCCCATCAACAGTAAAACTATTGTATCTTGGATTTGAACCAGCTATGCTGATTGGTGCTTCTGCACCTACGCCAATGCTAACTAGTGGATTGGCTCTGATAACGTCTTTAATATCTCTTGTTGTTCCTGTTTGATTTCTAATAGCTTGTTCGCCAAAAATTGTGCTTGAACCATTAGTAAGAGTATTAGGAATTCTGGTTCCAGTAATAACTAAAGTATTACTATCAACTGATTCAAGTTGAACATTTAATCTTTCTATTTCTCCTAATTGCAAGTAGACATCATTATATTCCTGATCTGCGAATTGGTCCGAATCAATGGTGATTGTGTAAGGACCTCCTACACGAAGGCCAGAAGCATTGAAGTTACCATTTTCATTTGTTGTTATAGACTTGCTGGTACCAGAAGGTACATGCACAATGGTGATTTTTGTATTTGCAGCCCCATCTCCTTGCGGGTCGGTAATTTTACCTCGAATGCTGGATGCTGTGTCTTCTGCAAAAGCAGTAGAACTGAGCGCCATGGCAATCATGGATGCGAGTATTTTCTTTTTCATGATAATTATCCCTTAACATTTAGTTATTAAATTTGGACAAACAAGTTTGTTGCGATTAAAGCAATGATGAGGAAAATGAAGAGACTACGAAAAGAGAATTAAAATCTTTTTATCCTTTATCCCTGATTTATGTTTATTATTCCCTAAAAACTAAAAACTAAAAACTAAAAACTAAAAACTAAAAACTAATAATTTTGTGAACAATCTGAAGTATCCGATTGAACTCAACACAAAGACAACTATTATTAAGTTTTATTAATGGAAATATACAGCTTCAGTATAAATCTATCTATTACTTTATCGGTTGCGTTACGTTTCATAATCATTAACACAGCTGAAATCCTACCATATAATCTTTAGTAATTTAAAAGATTTTATTCCTAACATACAGTCATAATGTACAGCTATATTTTTGAACAAAAATATAAAAGTGTGAACCTATTGTTTGACTTAATATAAATCATAAGGTTACAGTTCAAACTTAAATTAAAACTTAAGAAAAGAGAGTGAAAATGGCCAATAAAAAACAATTAACAGTCATCATAATGATGATCTTGACAATTCTTTCTCCCATGCAAAATGCTGCAGAGCAAGAAACTCTATCAGAAGAGCCGCAAATCGAAGCTGCATTAACTGAAGATGATGGTTTGTCAGAAGAAGAACGGGCTTATCTTGAGCATGTTTCATCACTGTGGAATGCCATGGATAGACAAACAGGCAAAATTGAATTGCCTGGTAATATCGCCTATCTGGATGTACCGGAAAACTTTTATTACCTTAATCCAGAAGATACGGCAACGGTATTGACAGAATTTTGGGGAAACCCTCCTGCCGAATTACCTATGCTGGGCATGTTGTTTCCTTCAGAGTATACACCTTTCGATGAAACATCCTGGGGAGTAACAATAGAATATGTTCAGGATGGCTATGTATCAGATGATGATGCTGCTGACATTGACTATAATGATTTGCTTGAAAGTATGCAAGATGACACAAGAGAAGAAAGTAAAGAGCGCGTTAAAGCTGGGTATGAATCCATTTCATTGGTAGGTTGGGCTGCTCAGCCACGTTATGACGCTGAAAGCCATAAGCTGTATTGGGCTCAGGAATTAAAATTTGGAGATATTCCGGTTAATACTTTGAATTACAACATCAGAGCATTAGGCAGACAAGGTTATCTGGTATTGAATTTTATTGCTGGTATCGATCAGTTAGATGAAATCAATGATAATCTTGATACGGTTATGAATATGACCAACTTTAATCCAGGCGCAACCTATGATGATTTTGATCCCTCTGTTGATGAAGTTGCGGCCTATGGCCTAGGTGCATTGGTTGCGGGCAAGCTTTTGGCCAAAGGTGGTTTTTTGGCGGCCTTATTGCTTATTTTAAAGAAATTTGGTGTGTTTATTATTGCAGGAATTGCAGCATTATTTACAGCAATCTTTAAACGTAAAAAATAGCTGTAAATGTATAACACGATATATAAAAGCAAAACATTAAAACAAAAAAAAGCCCGATATTGCTATCGGGCATAGTGGTAGCAGTAGTCCTTGAGACTAGCCGCACTTGGAATCGCCACAGCTAAGGCATGTCATACAGCCGTCCATTAACACGGCGGCTTTTGTCATGCATTTGCTGCACATTTGTGCTTCATCTGGATAATCAGCTTGTACGTCATTTTTCTGGTTTTCAATTTCAGCTTTTTTCTCATCAACCATTTTTTGCTGATGACTATCGAGTTTCTTTTCCTTGATCAAGCCTATCATTTTCAAATGGGACTCAATCGCATCACCAATTTCAGCAACCAGTGACGGCATGAATTTTCCACCAGCCTTAAAGTAACCACCTTTTGGGTCAAATACCGCTTTTAGTTCTTCTGTTAAAAAAGTGCAGTCACCGCCTTTTCTGAATACAGCTGAAATAACACGGGTTAAGGCAACAACCCATTGGAAATGATCCATGTTTTTGGAATTGATAAATACTTCAAAGGGACGTCTTAATTCATGTTCAGTTCCCTGATTTAAAATAATATCGTTTATTGTGACGTAAAGCGCATGGTCTGAAAGGGGTGTCTTCACTTTGTAAGTTGAACCCAGCAACATTTCAGGACGTTTGACACTTTCATGCATATGCACTATATCAGCAGAATGTTGTTCTTCTTGCTGTATAGCTTCCGCGTCTTCAGTTTTTACTTTGTAACCAACAATGGGTTTATCAATAATTTTTGGCATTTGTAATTTCCGTTCATTCTACATCTATTTAATATGATAGTACTGCTAACCGATATTAAAGCTTTCCGTAATAACCTTCTTTGAGAGCATCAAACAGGTTGGCTGCTGTATGTATTTCGCCATCATATTCGACTTCCTCATTCCCACGCAATTCAATTTTTGAACCATCTTCCAGAGTGAATTGATAGGTGGTATTTTCCAAATCACTATCTTTCACCAAAACGCCCTGAAATACTTCAGGATTAAATCGGAATGTCGTACATCCTTTTAACCCTTCCTTGTATGCGTAAAGATAAATGTCCTTGAATTCTTCATAATCAAAATCTGTTGGTACGTTAGCCGTTTTTGAAATAGAAGAATCTATCCATTTTTGAGCTGCTGCCTGAATATCAACATGCTGGGTTGGTGTAATATTTTCTGAAGTTATAAAGTATTCAGGTAATTTCTCTTCAGCAACATCTGAATAAGGCATTGCTTTAGGATTAACCAGTGTTCTGTATGCCAATAGCTCGTATGAAAAGACATCCACTTTTTCTTTCGATTTTTTGCCTTGTTTGATCACGTTTCTGGAATAGTGGTGAGCAAAACTTGGTTCAATACCATTACTGGCATTATTGGCCAGAGACAAGGATATGGTTCCTGTTGGAGCTATAGATGAGTGATGTGTAAATCTTGCTCCAACTTTTGACAATTCTTCAACCAGTTTGGGTTCAACTTCAGCAATTTTTTGCATATATCGACTGTATTTGGCGTGCAATAATTTACCTTTAACTTTTTGACCTACTTTATAGCCATCCTTTTTCATTTCAGGTCTTTTGTGCAACATTTCACCAGTTACAATAAAATCTCTTTCCATGATTGGCGCAGGACCTTTTTCTTTGGCAAGTTCCAGACCTGCTTTCCAGCCTTCGATTGCCAATTCACGGGTCACTTGATCGGTGAAGTCTATTGATTCAGAAGAACCATATTTTTTGCAAAGCATGGTTAGCGTTGAACCGAGACCAAGATAACCCATACCGTGTCTTCTTTTTGACATGATTGCATCTCGCTGGCCAATTAGCGGCAAACCATTGATTTCAACAACATTGTCCAGCATTCTGGTAAAAATGTTGACGACCTTGCGAAATTTTTTCCAGTCAAATTCGGCTTTATCGGTAAATGGATTTTTAACAAATCGGGTCAAATTGATGGAACCCAACAAGCATGAACCGTAAGCGGGCAGAGGCTGTTCACCACATGGGTTGGTGGCTCTGATATTTTCACAAAACCAGTTGTTGTTTTGTTCATTAACCTGATCAATCAGGATAAAGCCAGGCTCTGCGAAATCATAAGTCGATGACATGATCATATTCCACAGATTTTTGGCTTTGATTGTTTTGTGAATTCGGCATGCAACCTGCCCATATTCGTTGCAATGATAGCCTTCTGTTGTTGGCCATTCACGCCATACAATCTGATTTTTATCGTTGAGATCAATCTGGTCGTGCGCAACTTCTTTTTCGGCAATCGGAAATATCAGATTCCAGTCATCGTCATTAATGACTGCCTGCATAAACTCATCTGTAATCAGCAAGGACAAGTTAAACTGACGTAAGCGACCATCTTCTCTTTTTGCCTTAATGAACTCCATGACATCAGGATGTGAAACATCAAAGGTTGCCATTTGTGCTCCACGACGGCCACCTGCAGACGAAACGGTAAAACACATTTTATCGTAAATATCCATAAAGGATAGAGGGCCAGAGGTATAGGCACCTGCACCGGATACATAGGCATCTTTTGGTCTGAGGGTTGAAAATTCATAGCCAATACCACACCCTGCTTTTAAGGTTAAACCAGCTTCATGTACCTTTGCCAGAATATCGTCCATTGAATCGGTAATTGTGCCAGAAACAGTACAATTGATAGTTGAAGTTGCCGGTTTATGCTCAAGTGCGCCTGCATTGGAAGTTATTCTGCCTGCCGGAATGGCACCGTGTCTTAACGCCCATAAAAAGTCTTCCATAACGGCCTGTTTTTTATCGTCATCTTCAACATCAGCCAACGCTTTGGCAACCCGCTCATAGGTTTGGTCAATGCTTTTATCAACCGGACTGCCATCTTTGGTCTTGAGCTGATATTTGGACTCCCAGATGTCCAGCGATGTACTTTGAAATTCAATTTGGAAATTTTCTGCTTTTTTTGCTGCTTTTAACGCCGTCATAATAGATACAACCCTTCCTTCATTTACTTATTAATATTCACATACCTCATAGTTGGATCCCTGTGTATCTGTATAAATCTCTGGATAAGCTGTGATTTAATTTTGGATACTTTGTCAACTAAATGTGTATAAAAATAAAAAAGCTTAAAAATCAGATAATTACTATATCTGGTGCTGTTTTACTTTGTAGGCAACAATATATAGTTGTGAGAATAAAATGTAAAGTCAAAATTTAAAAAATCTTTATCCAATATTTTGAAGCAGTTTGTTCATCACTATCAATATAATGACGGGATAATATTGTCCCTTGATTTTATTGAATTATTTTCCAGATCTTCAATGATTGAAAGGAGTTCCTGCTTATTGAGATCAGGAAAGTTTGATTGTTGCGTTGCAGAATATTGACGCTTTTCAATGTCATTTAATTTGCTCTTCAATTCCGAATTGTTTAACCTTTGAGCAATGCTGCCGAGTGAATAATATTGACGATCCTGATTTAGATTAACAAGGCTTAGCAGGCATGAAACAAATGCCCCAAACTTTTGTTGATTTTCCTTGGCCAAACTCCAGCTTTGCAGTGTTTGCTCGATCAATTTATTTCTATCTGAAGCAGTTTTTGCAACATTACGATGAATAGAATCATGGCGGCTTCGAATGTGAGGATTATTGTAAGGATTGCGATTGTAATAAAACCAGAAAAGTACCAGAGTTGAAAGCCATAGAATAGCAAAAATCACACTGGTTAATTGCCAAATACCTTGTTTACCATTATCAGGGTTTTGTGGCTGTAAGGAAGTATTCTCAGTCAAATGTTGCTGATTGTGAGAGATATCTCCCTGTCCGAGATTTTGAACATCTGAAGGGCTATTTGTATTTGAACTATTTCCAACAATATCCAGCTGCTGAGCTTGCATCACGGTTACTTCTGCTTTTTGTGTATCAGTATTCCACCAATGCAATTTAATTTCCGGTAATTCAATCTTGCCCGATTTGGTCGGAAGTACAGCAATTATTTGTTTCTTTTTTGCAACCAGTCCGGAAAGGGTAGCTTTTCGTTCTTTTTCCGGTGTATCAGGATAAAGTTGCAAACCTTCAATATCAGGAAACGTAATTTCTGGTAGTTGTGATTCGCTAATACCTTTTATTATCGTATCAATTGTCAATGTAACCGGTTCACCAACTTTTAATTCATCCAGAGACCTGGACCAGCGCTTATTAATTTCTACAGACTTTGCAGGAAGCCAGTTGGTTTTTACGCTGGCAGGTTGGGGCTTGACATTTAGGGTGATTTTTTCGGTCGATACCGTAATGGGCCTGGTGGCATTCAAAAAATATCCATTGCGTCGATTTCTGGGATCACTGATTTCTGCGCTAAAGATGATAGGGCTAATTGAAATTTCACCACTTTTCTGTGGAAAGATAGCATAGCGACTTTGATATACCATGTATCTGGTATTATTAATTTCTTTTTCATAAATCACATCACTTCCAAGGGTTTCCATAATGGCATCGTTAACCAATGGCGCTGACATATTCTCAAAATGAGTTGCAACGGAACGATAAAGTTTAATATCAAGAATAACCTGCTGCTGAATGTAGGGGTCTTTTACATCAACTTCAGCTGTCAGAAATATCGCCTTATCCTGTCCATTAATATTCACCTGATCTGCAGTAGATTTAATATTCAGTTGTATCGGTTGTGTAGCTTCATTGCCTACAGTAATAGGTGGTAATGTGATTTTGCCTGTTTTAAGGGTAGAAAGTTTTATCTTCCAGCCTCGCATTGTAGAGCTTGCACCATTAATAATACGCGTATGTTGATATTGATTGGTAGAGACAATGGTAAAATCTCCCGGGATCAAGGAAAGATCGGGTTGTGTATCTTCATTGTTATCAACCTGAATTTCAAAAACAAAGGTTTCACCAGCACTGATTTCTTCTCTATCAATGGTCTGAGAAATTTTGGCAGTTGCTATGGAGCTCACAAGGGCGAGACCTAACAAAACAAGATTAACCAAATACTGTTTAAGGCTACCAGGTTTTCTTTTCATGTTGCCTATTTCCTCGTTTTTGATTTTCGCGGTACATTTTATTACGTAACAGGCCAGCAGGGTCATCCGGCACTTTTTCCAGCCAGACTTCCAGCGCCTGATCCTTTTCCATTTGATCTCGTTGGTCTTCACTAATTTCTACTTCTTCCTGAACCTGCTCACTGGTCTTCTGATCCTGCATCTGCTGCTGTTGATTTTGTTGTTCAGAATCGTTTTGTTGATCCTGTTGGTTTTGTTGTTGATTTTGGTCAGATTCTGATTGCTCATCTTGCTTAGAGTCATTTTGCTGATCTGATTTTTGCTGATCAGAATTTTCCTGATTCTGATTGTCCTTATTCTGGTTTTCCTGATTTTGCTGTTGCTTCAATAAATCTTCAATAATGTTTTTGTTATACAGTCCATCCTGATGATCTGGTTGTTTGTTCAGCAATTGATTGTAAAGGTTTAAGGCTTCTTCCAGTTTATTCATCTTGGCCAGACTGGTGGCATGATTGTATAGAGATTCAATTGATTCATGTGGGTCAAACAAGTCTGATGCGGCCTGATAATTGTTGTTTTTATAATGAGCGGATGCTTGCCAGTCCTTGTTCTCAAACAGTGCGGCGGCCTTATCATATTGCTGATTATCAAAGGCTTTTTGAGCCTGCTGGTTTTTGGTAAACCATAGATCATCCCAAACACTGGCTTCAACATGACCTGAAATAAGAGAACCGGAAAGCAATAATGATACAGGTAGTAAAACAGAAGATAGCGCTACCTGCGCATTTTGTCGTAATATTTTTAGCAATAGCAGTAACAGAATAAGCCAAATAAGCCAGTAGCCATCATCTATAAAATAATTAATAGCTCGATTATCTTCAGTTTTGCCTTCAGTATTAAGTTGAGCTTCAGAATAGCGTTGCAAATATTCCAGATCACTATTATCGCTGGTTAAGGTTACCAGTCCAGCATTCAGCTGATTGGCAATCTGCTGTAAATTTTCTATTTCCAGCTTGGGTATGATAATGACACCATTTCTATCTTTCAGGAACCCCAGATTATCAGGCAAATTTATTGGTGCACCATGTTTTGTTCCAATTGCCAAAATAGAAAGTTTATAGCCGGATTTTTTAACCAAATCTACGATAGGAGAGACATATTGTTGATCTACGCCATCAGTCATCCAGATTATTTGACCATTATTTTGCATGGCATTTTTCAGCAGATCAATGGCTTTTGCAATGCCTTTGTCAGGTCTTGAACCATATACTGGCATGATACCCGCTGATAACACCGGAACCATGTTATCAATGGTGTTAGCATCGGAGGTGAGGGGGCTGATCACAAATGCTTCACCGGCATAAACGACCAATCCAATTGTGCCTTCTTTCGTTTGTTTTAGTAGATCTATAAGTTTGTATTTGGCTCTTTCAATACGTGAAGGCTTGATGTCATTGGCATTCATGGAAAAGGATGCATCAAGAAGGACAATTTTTGCCTGTTGATCCTCAAAGACAGGAATCAACTGCTCGCGCATACTCGGTCCAGCTGCAGCAATAATAGCAATGATAATGATAAAGGGCTCTAGCCAAATTCGTCCCTGTTTTTGGTTGGAACTACTTGTGTCACCAGACAAAAATCGGAACAGGTGAGAGCTGATCACAGATCTCCAGGCAGAACTGTTTTTATGTTTTTGTTTAAAGTAAAACAAAATTGCCAGAGCTGGAAGTAACAACCATAAAATCTCGGCACGAATAAAGTGAAATTGGCTGAAATCAAGAGGCATGATTTTGACCTCCCTTTAAAACGTTTCGCTTGCTGACAAACAGTTGCTGAAATAATGCAATGATAAAAGGTAGCAAAAGAAAGAAGATGCCAGCGATTGCAGGATAATAAAACAGTTCCTTTATCGGGCGGAAAATTTCAGGTTCATCTTCAATAGGCTCCAATTCATCCAGCATGGCATAAATTTGTGCAAGTTCTTCAGTACTTCTTGCTCTGAAGTACCTGCCACCAGTAATTTTGGCAACCTGAGCCAGTGTTTTTTCATCCAGTTCCGCTGAAGGGTTAAATTTGGTTGTTCCAAAAAATGTTCTTCGATAAGCCTCATCGGCACCAACGCCAATGGTATAGATTTTGATACCGGCGTGAGCCGCAAGTTTGGCTGCTTCAACAGGATCTAAAGCACCAGAATTATTACGTCCATCAGTTAACAAAATCAGTACATGATTTTGTTCCGGTCTTTCTCTCAACCTTTTGACAGAAAGCCCAATACCTTCACCAATGGCAGTACGGGAAGAACCGGCCAAACCAATTTCCGTTTCTTCCAACATGTAATTAACAGTTTTTAAATCAAAGGTTAGAGGCGTTTGTAAATAGGCGTTTTCACCAAACAATACCAAGCCAATTCTGTCTCCATCACGCTTTGAAATAAAATCCGAAATAATTGATTTAACAACGGTTAATCGGTCTGCAGCCTGACCATTAAGTTGCAGATCTTCTTCTTGCATACTGCCTGAAATATCAATACTAAGTAGCAGATCGCGTCCGCTGGGTGGCAGTTCAACCACTTCTCCAATATGTTGAATTCTGGCAGCAGCAATCACAAAACTACTCCATGCCAGCCAAAAAATCAGAAAACTTGTCCAGTTCTTACCGGAAGAATGGTTTTGTTGCATGTTTTGCCATTGATCAAAAAGCGGGGTTCTGATACTGACAATATGTGGTTTTTTCTGTTTACTAAACAGCCTGAAAATAAGTGGTAAAAGAATCAAAAGTAAAACATAGGGGTAAACCGGTTCAATCACGACAGCTTCTCCCCGCTATTATTCAAAATGCCATTTTCAATCAACTGAACAATAGCTTTTTTACTCTGCTTGATTAATTCATGCCACTGATTTAATTCTATTTCGGCATCTTTTCGATAGAGTAGTTGCTCAACCATATTCAACTGTTGTGCGTCATAAATTGAATCGCCCGCTTTATGATTCAAATATTCAAACCATTCTTTACCAGCGACGGCGGCAAATTCGTGTTTTGGAAAATACAGCAGGCAGACTCTTTTCAACAGCGCTGAAAGTATTTGCAGGTTTTCACTTTTTGGTGAAAGTTTGCTTATATGTTCCAGTTCAACAAGGGCAGGTTTCAAATATCTGCGAGCGTGAAGTCGTTGTTTCCATTGATAAAGAGCTAACAGACCAGCGATTAACAATAAACCGATAACAATCCACCAACCATAGGCCAATTCAAAAGTGTCAATTGCCGGTGGCAAATGAATATCCCTAAGTTGATCGAGTGGGTTGGCAGCTTGATTCATTTATCTTGCCCGCCTTGCTGATGCTGCCAACTGTTGACCAATGGATTCACTCTTGTAATCAGTATCAACATGAGTGAAGACACCTTTGTGGTTTAAGGCAAATCGCTTAACGGTTTCTTTTTTTAGTGCAAAAAGCTGTTCGTAGTCATTTCTGAATTGCAAATTTGAGGTTTGCAGAATGCTTTGCTGCTTGCCGTCACTAATGCCGTAATTGCCAGCAGGTGGTAATTGTTGTTCAATTTCATCAGTGATCATAATGCAATGTATGTCGGTATGTTGGCTAACCTTGGTTAAAAGTTGCTTGCCTTCTTCATCCAGCAAGTTAAAGTCACTGATCAAATGGATCAAGCTGCCAGGTTTGGCAAGGTAATGAATGCGTTTGATGGTTTCAGTCAAAGGATTAACTTTGCTTTTTTCAGTAGAGGATGCTTTTATTTGATTTGTTCTGTCAGAAGTTTGTTTGCCCTGCCAGTCGAAAATACTTTCAAGCTGCATTTGATGATTCTCAATGATCCGGTTAAGCAAACGCATGCAATTGCGTCTGTTGTTGGATGGTTTCATCTCAATATGATTTTGCTGGGTGAACATCAAGGCACCAAATCGATCACCATTGGTTAGCGCATACCACATAAGTTGTGCAGCAATTTGAGCAGCAACAACCGCTTTAAAAGACTGTTTTGTGCCAAAAAACATGCCAGGCATTTGATCCAGAATCACAAAAACAGGTCTTTCTCTTTCTTCCTTAAACAGCTTGGTGTGCGTATTGCCTGTTCTGGCCGTCACCTTCCAGTCTATGTTTCTGATGTCATCGCCCATTTGATAAAGTCTGACTTCATCAAAATCCATTCCCCGACCTTTAAATTTGGAACGGAAACCGCCAACTCGACTGGTTTTTACTCTGGAGTCAGGTGTAATCCACGGAATGATGGACTGATAACGCATTTCCATCAACAGATCGAGATCGATGGTAACACCTTTGAAAGATGTTATCGGCTCGGAGTTGAATAGCTGTTGCGTTTTATCTGACATATCAGTTGGTTTAGCTCTTGGTAAAGTTTAATTTGAATGTATTTACAGACAGATTTAATTTTTAGGCAACCGGCGTGATCTGTAAAAGTTTTTCAATCACCTTGTCACTATCAATACCTTCAGCTTCAGCTTCGTAAGTTAAAATCAGACGGTGTCGCAACACATCAAAAGCAACGTTTTGAATGTCATCAGGTGTCACATAATCTCTTTCATTCAACCATGCTCTTGCTCTGGAGCAACGATCAATTGCAATTGTTGCTCTGGGGCTTGCTCCATAATCCAGCCAGCGTGCCAAATCTGCATCAGGCTTGTTTCTGGTATTGATAATTAACTGGACAATATATTCCTGCAAAGATTCCGACATGTGAATGTCCAGAACCTGATCTCTGGCTTCAAACAGATCTTTTTGTTTCAGTTCTTTTACTTTATCGGCTTTGTAGTTTTTATGTGCCTCTTCTCTAGTCAAAGCCAATATTTGGGCTTCTGCCTCAGCATCAGGATAATCAACCTTAACATGCATTAAAAAACGATCCAGTTGTGCTTCTGGCAAAGGATAGGTTCCTTCCTGTTCAATCGGGTTTTGGGTTGCCATTACCAGAAACAGGGCAGGGAGTTTGTAGGTTTTGCTGCCGACAGTAACTTGTCTTTCTGCCATTGCTTCCAGCAGGGCAGATTGTACTTTGGCAGGAGCACGATTAATTTCGTCTGCTAAAACCAGATTATGAAAAATAGGACCTTTTTCAAAGTTAAAAGTGCCATCCTGTGAACGATAAATTTCGGTACCGGTCAGATCCGCAGGAAGCAGATCAGGAGTAAATTGAATTCGATGAAAATCGCCTTCAATAGCATGGGAAAGCGC
The DNA here is from genome assembly GCA_029880585.1 of Gammaproteobacteria bacterium. Taxonomy (GTDB): domain Bacteria; phylum Pseudomonadota; class Gammaproteobacteria; order Enterobacterales; family Kangiellaceae; genus Aliikangiella. The sequence continues at coordinate 2,845 of JAOUOC010000002.1, read as the reverse complement.
ATTAACGGCTCTGGTTTTGGCTAAACCAGGCGCACCTTCCACAATCAGGTGTCCATCAGCTAACAAGGCAACCAAAAGTCTGTCGATCAATCCACTTTGACCGATGATTTGTTGGCAAAGATTCTCTTTTAAAAGGCTAAATTTCTGATTTAATGACATATCAATTAACCACAATAATCCAGTTTAAAATATCAGGTGTGCCTTTTTAACTGATCTGAAAGTCTATTACCAGCCTTTAGATTATTTTTTTGTTAAAACTTTTTACATGATATAAAAAATAGAAAGGATTAAACATAAACGGGTAGTGATTCTGATTGATCACTACCCTGAACAGATCAATTATCGCTTTTACGACCGTTTCCGGAAGAATTGCTTCTTTGTGGTTTGTTATTACTACGCTCCACTTTTCTGGAATTATCGGAGCGAGCAGCCGGTTTTTCATAACTGCTTTGATTATTCGGTGTAGAAACCTTAGGTTGTTTATACTCAGATCGATTTACTGGTTGATAAACAGGTTCAGGCGCCTTAACTGATTTCACAGGCTTGGTACCCTGATTGTTATTTTGATTTTTACCCTGAGAATTGCTTCTATTGTCAGATTTTCCACCAGTTTCTTTGGAGCGGGTTTTACCTTTATCAATATAGCGATCATTATTGCGCTCAGTGGTACCTTTGTAGCTATTGCCCTGAGAGTTCCCACGATCATCTCGCTGATTCTCCAGCTTTTGTCGTAACATTTGTTGACGAGTGTCAGGTTGATTATTAACTCTCATTTTATCAGTTTTAGAGTTCTCAAATTTATCACGACCAAACTGTCTTTCACTGTCAGTACGTCCACTATTAACCTGTGTTTTACCATTGGCATTTCTGTTGGTTTCCTTAACACGATAGTTCTTGTCCTTTTGGTTAGAATAACGATCTCTCTGGTCAATAGCAGGTCGTGAACTTGCGTATTTTGTTTTTACCACTTCGGTTCTATAGGCAACACCACGTCTGTGATCAGGATTGTGCTTCCAGCGTTTTGCTTCCTTATGTCTGATCACGTTAGTGCGAGTGACATAAGTCGTTGATGAATAACGTCTGCTACTATCAAGAACAACGATATGTCTGTTGTGCCAATGGAAAGCACTGTAGTGAAAATAAGGGTAGTAGGTAATATGAACTCTTGGATACCAGTAATACAAACCCGAATAACGACCGTAGTACCCAATGTTCCAGTAAACTGGTGGATAATCATGCCAATACCAGTTTCCGTAAACCAGTCGGGTATCATAATAAGGAACATAAACTACTTCACGTTGAGCAGGTACAATCACAATGTTGTCATTGTCTCTTTCGATGTTCATGTTTTCCATTTGATCCAGACTGCCGGCTTGATCGGCTTTTCTTCTTAAAGATTGGATACCTGCCAGTAATCTTTCTTCATCTTGCAGGAATGCATCGCCTACTTTTTGCGTCCATTCCAAATCATCACTCATTCTTTGTAATACATTTGGAAAGGGGATAAGGGCTTTTACACTCGGATCCCAGTTTTCTTCATCCACAGCGTTTAAAGCATCGGCAGGTTTAACATTGGGATTTCTTTCAACCCAACGGTTGGCCTGAACGACTTCAAGGGGATAGGTGGATGCAATAAGGATATGGGTCAGAACGCTATCTGGATATAATGCGATTGGTGCCAGAATTTGTTCCAGTTCGGCATCACTGAAATAATCGTTTGAGTTATTTCGTGCCTGACCATAGGTTGCAACAATTGACAAAAATGCAGTCAATAAATAAATGGCTAACTTTTTCATGGCGGTTCTCCTCTTGGGATGAAGTTACTAACTTACCACTTATTAAAGCAAAACTAAACTGAATAAAAGATGAATGGTTTTGAAATATGTTCCCGTTAACAAATTTGTACATTTAGACCGTTATTTATCATAACAATTCATCATTTTAATGTTCTTTGAAATCTCGTCATTCCCATGAAAATGGGAATCCATTATTGTCGTCATTCAGGTGGCTACCAGAATCCATATCTTTTGTATGGAGAGATAGAGGGAAAGATGCGGTTCGTACTTCACCAGCATTCTACGAATACCATAATCCATAAAATTGCCAAAAGAAAGCTGTCATTGCGAGGATCTTGCGATATGGCAATTTACTGAAGGCAACGGTGTTATCAATTTCTAGTCAGGAACCGACAATATGAAATTATGTAAACAAAAAATAATCTATAATTTTATAAAGTCATTGTGCACAACCAGTGCATTTAATATTTTTTATCAAAAGAGAGCGCAAATGAAAGTCACGGAAGAAATAGAAATTAAAGGTAGCAAGGAATCAGTCTGGAAAGTCATAACTGATATTGATCAGTGGCAAAATGTTATATCGAGTATTATCAAGATCAATGTTATTAATAAACCGGAATCAGAACTTGTTGGTTTAAAATGGCAGGAAACCAGAGAAATGTTTGGTAAAGAAGCCACGGAAACAATGTGGATTACCGATGTTGTAGCAGGGGAGTATTATGCAACACGTGCTGAAAATCATGGTTCTGTCTATATCACTCAATTAAGCATTAAAGAAGAAGATGGAAAATCGACACTCAGTATGTCATTTACAGGTACGGGTGAATCTTTTATCGCCAAGTTTTTCTCAATTCTTATGGCACCGTTAATTAAAAGTTCAATCAAAAAAGCATTGATAAAAGATTTGGAAGATATCAGGGATTTTATAGAAAAACATTGATGGATTATTCTTTAGGAAAAGGGGAATATATCAATTATGTATGCATTCCCACGCAGGAGCATGGGAACGAGAAGAAGCCGTCATTCCGGGCTTGAACCGGAATCTACTC
>JAOUOC010000049.1 GCA_029880585.1 Gammaproteobacteria bacterium | reverse complement strand
TTTGCCGTCACATTCAAATCTGCTTGCGCTGCGTTCAATCCACTTAGTGCTGTATTAAAAGACATAACTTCTCTCCTGATTAACCAATTTCTTTCACTTCATTAAATTCAATTTGACCCAATCCACTTAAATTGAGCAGAATTCTGCCGTCTGAACCGGCAATGTTGACACTTTCAACTCTTGCCACAATTGAGGTGGATAACTGCTCGCTGCTTCCGCCAATCTGGCCGTAAGCAGCTATGGTGTAATTTCCTGAGGGCATAGCGTTACCATCATTGTCACGACCATCCCAGATAAAATCGATATCGCCAACATCCTGCGTGCCAACCTCAATACTTCTGACAACCTGACCACTTGCATCCTTGATCTCAAAACGAATGTTAGAGGTGGTTCTGTCCAGATTTAACTGACCTGCAATCACGCCGCCCTCTGGTAAATAACCTTCAGAGCCGGACACCAACACACTACGACCAACCAACGCAGAAGCCTGCAATGCCTGATTGGAAGTGAGTGATTGCGACAAACTGCCAAATTTGTTTTCCAGTGATTGCAAACTGTTCAAACTTGCAAATTGGGACATTTGCGAAATAAATTCCTTACTGTCTGTTGGCGATAATGGGTCCTGATTTGCAAGTTGTGCTGTCAAAAGCGCAAGAAAATCTGATTGACCCAACTCTTTTTTAATATCGCGACTAACACCCTGATGGGTTTTTAGTCCAATATTCGCATAATCATTTGTATCTATACTGTTAGCCATTTTTTGCTACTCTCAAATAAAATTAATACTTCTCTACTCTGCTTATCTACTGAAAATCTCTATTGATGCTTCGCTATTGCCCCAGAGTTAAAGTCTTGTTTAACAAATGCTTTGTCATATTGGCCACTTCAACATTGGATTGATAAGAGCGGGAAGCTGATATCATATTGGCCATTTCTTCCACCAGATTAATGTTGGGCGCGTAAACAAAGCCTTTTTCATCAGCCAAAGGATTATCAGGTTGATAACGGGCAATGGCTTCTGCCTGACTTTCAACAATGCCCAAAACGTTCACACCACTGCCAACCTGATTCTGTTGGCTAACACCTTGCAAAACAGCCTGAAAAACAGGGTGACGAGCCTTGTATGTTTCATTTTCACTACTGGAAATACTGTCAGCATTGGCAATATTACTGGCAGTGGTATTAAGCCTGACACTTTGTGCAGACATACCAGAACCACTAATATTAAAAATGTTAAACAGACTCATTTATATTCTCCAAAACTTTAATCTCAATCTAATAAACCAACAGTCACTACTCGCCCTTAATGGCCAGCAGCAATCCTTTAATCTTTCCATTTAAAAAGCGCAATGTGGTTTGATATTGCATTGCGTTTTCTGCAAACTTTGCCTGCTCAACCTGCACATCTACCGAATTACCATCACCAGTATCTGGTTGAACGGGAATGCGATAAAGTAAATCTGTCATTTCAGTACCTGACATGGAATCAATGTGCTTATCATGAGTTCTGTTCAGCGAATTTGAATCACTTGTCTGACTTTGAGCCATTAATAAAGCTTTAGAAAAATCGATGTCTCTTGCCTTAAAATCAGGTGTATCTGCATTAGCCATATTATTGGCCAAAACTTCTGCACGTTTGGCACGCAAATTGAGTGCTGTTTCGTGAATACCAAAAGCCTTATTAAAGTTGATTGACATCGATTTTTGCTCCGTTGTTTTTATTTAAACCTGTGACCGCCAAATAAAAATCCGAATTGAATTTCTAAAACTTGCTAGTTGAATTGCAAAGGTTGTGCCAAAAATATATTTAACAGAAAATCCTATTAATTACGGCAATCAAGTCTGGCTCTGATCTATTGATTAAATAAAAAGCGGCAAGCTAAAACCGCAATGCGGCAACAAAAAGGATTCGATTGGCTGTCATTCCACTGGTGATGAGATTGAAGAGTAAAATAGTGACAAGCAAGAATGTTCAGGAGATTTTTTTGTATGCAAATCCAGGATTACATTTAACCATTTCGACAGAAAAATTATTTCTGGTCATTATCTCTGAGGCACCAAGTACAAGATAACCACCCACTTTAAGTGTTTTTAATAATCCTTCAATAACTTTATTTTTATTTTCACGGGAAAAATAGATCAACACATTGCGGCAAAAGACAATATCATAAAGCTCAGAACCAATATTAATGTCGAGTAAATTTACCTTTTTGAATTGAACTCTATCAATCAATTTCTTTTGGATCTGCCAGGATGTATCGCTTACCTGATTAAAATATTTCTGCAAACGCACTTCACTCAAGCCTCTATTTAATTCTATTTTTTGGTACAAGCCTGACGATGCTTTTTTAATGACCGCTTCAGAAAGATCAGAAGCATATATATTAACCTTGTCCAGACAGCCTATTTCATCAATACACATAGTCATTGAATACGCCTCTTGCCCCGTTGAACTGGCTGCACTCCAGATATTAGCGCTGGATTGCTTTTGCAGAATTTCTGGCAGCATCTCTTTGACCAGATATTCAAAGGGATAAACATCTCTAAACCACAGCGTTTCATTGGTCGTCATTTTCTCGACAACCCTGACCAATAAATCATGGTTACCAGACAAGGATATAGCGTTCACAAATTGATTAAAAGTGCTTAAATTATGCTCCCTAATCAAACCTTCAAGCCGATTGGAAATTAAATATTCCTTGTTACTTTCGAGTAAAATTCCACTTTGCTTTTCAAGAATAGAGACAAATCTTTGGTAATCATCAGGTAATATTTCCATTAAGATTTGTCCTGTTTATGTCTTTATTTTGTCGTTCAGGCTGATATTATTAGTTGTCAGCTTCTATTCTTCTTTGCACGGCTTCTGCTAACTCATCAGGATTGAATTTGGATACAAAATCATTTGCACCTACTTTTTCAACCATCGCATGATTAAATACACCACTTAAAGAAGTATGCAAAACCACCCATAATTTGGATAGTCTTTCGTTGCCACGAATTGCAGCCGTTAAGGTATATCCATCCATTTCAGGCATTTCAATATCAGACACTAACATAAATACCTGGTTTTCTATACTTTGCCCGTCAACTGTAAGTTGTTTAAGAAAATCAAGTGCTTCTCTGCCGTTTTGAAACGACTTGGCCTTATATCCCAATTGCTCAACAGTTTCTTCAACCTGTTTTCTGGCAACAGAAGAATCATCTGCAATTAAAATCATTTTACCTTTTGGATCGTTTTCCTTGCTCTTATCAATAATCGCCTGACTAATACTGGATTTTGTCGGTGATACTTCTGAAAGAATTTTTTCGACATCAATAATTTCTACCAAATCATTTTCAATCTGGGTTACCGCAGTCAAATAATTGGATTTACCGGAACCCTTGGGCGGTGGGTGAATTTTACCCCAATTCATATTGATAATACGTTCAACCGAATTGACCAAAAAACCCTGAGTTCTACGATTGTACTCGGCTATCACCACAAAACACTTTTTAATGTCAACAAGTTGCGGCCCCCCAATTGCCATACTCATATCAATGACTGAAATGGTGCTACCTCTAATGTGAGCAACGCCTCTTACAACACGATGTCTCTGTGGAAGCTCAATGAGATCAGGGCATTGCAGAACTTCTTTCACTTTAAACACATTAATACCGTAGATCTGCTTTCCCTGTAATTTAAAAAGCAACAATTCCAAACGGTTTTTACCTACCATTTGGGTTCTTTGGTTAACTGTATCCAATATGCCAGTCATAATTAAACTTCCTTATTGACGCTCGAAAAAAAATCCGGCACGCAATTTGCTGTTATACCTAACAGAACGATCTATCAAGTGGGGAAAGGCCTCACATTTAATTGTAAGTATAGTAAAGATTAATCAAAGCGATCCAAAATGATGAAATTAATTAACAGGACTGAAAATATTCTATCAAACCGGCTTATGATGCAGGCTGCAGTTTGTTTTTGTTTGCTGGCGGGAACAATGTTTTCTACCACAATTGTCGCAAAACAAGTGCCGGGTAAAGTGCCTGCTGTTCAATATCAAAGTATCAAGTCCATAAAGCAGGCGGCAAATGATTTCCTGCACAATATTCACTTTGCTGCCGCTGATGGCTCAATTACTGCCGCTGATGGTTTAATTAATCCAGCTGATGGCTCTGCCAAAGCAAAAAACAGCTATAGCGAAGAAATCAATATTGCCGTTGGCAAAGTCGATAGTCGCCTAAAGCTGGCCAAATGCCCTGTAGCGTTAAACGTATTTTTACCACAAGGATTTAAAAATTTTGGCAAGACAACTGTCGCGGTAAAATGTGAAGTGTCAGGTAATCTTTCTAAAACCGATAAATTGAAAAGCCACAACTGGACTGTTTATGTTCCTGCCAATATTGAAATTTATCAGATGGTTTGGGTTACCAAAAGATATGTATCAAAAAAAGAATCTATTAGCCGTGCTGATATTGAGCAAAAAAGGATTTTGAAAAACCGGCACAGGATAGCACCTGTAACAAAGTTGGAGCAGCTTTTAAATGCTTCGCCAAAATCGGGATTAAGAGCTGGACAGATTATTTACCCTAACAATATTTGTCTGGTATGCCGAGGAGATCAGGTTAATGTCAGCGCTGGAAATCAGTATTTTTCAGTATTTGTTGAAGGTGTCGCGCTTAATAATGCCATTATTGGCGAAAACGTAAAAATTCGTAACTCACAGTCAAATCGCATTTTTACTGCTATAGTTACTGGAAAGAACGAGTTATACGTTCGCCTGTCAGGCGTAAATTAGTTGTAAATGCAAACCAGATGGTTATGTCAAATTGGAGTAGCACAATTTTGGCAAATGGAAAGTTTCGGTGAAATGATATGGTAATGGATGTACGTCATGTGGCAACTGGATTAAGTCGCTCCAGTTTGTCCAAAACTGAAAAATCGAAAAAGAAATCGGTTGATACCGATGGAAGTGTTGCAGTTTCAGATCAGGATGATTCAATCAGTTTGACCGGTAGCGCGTCAAAAATTGGACAATTGATTGAACAAATGAAAGCTGCACCTGTGGTTGATCCTGACAGGGTTTCACCAGTAAAGGAAAAATTGGATAACGATAGTTATGAAATTGACTATCAACAGGTAGCAAACAAAATGCTTGATTTTGAAACTGATTATTACAGTTGGTAAGACTGCTATCAGGCAAAGGATTTAAAAATTGGTGGACATTATGAATGTATTAAATATTTATCAAACAACGCTTAACCAATGGATCAGGGATTACCAGTCTTTACATGAGGTTTTGTGTCAGGAACAAAATGCATTGGAAAAAAGGGATTTTAAATTACTCGATAATGTCACCGAAGAAAAAAATCGAATTATTTCGCTGATTAATGACCACATGATTCCTGATCTGGATAAAACAGAGGTTAAACGTTCTGAAAAAGTGGTTGCTCTAAAGGACTTCAAGGATAGATGTGAGTCAGCTAAAAACCTGCAGGATTTGTGGAATGAGCTCACTCAAATAGTTATTCAGTGCCAATTTAAAAATGAGGTTAATGCCCGAATGGTCAGCCTGCTTAGTACTTCAACCAAAAGGACCTTCAATCTGATTAAAGGAATGGATCCTGAAAGTAATGTGTACACTGCCAATGGTGAAAGTTCTGGTGGCTCAAGAAATAATTCAGCACTTTCAGTATAATATATAAGCCTGTTCAATATCCGAGCCGGTTCCCTCAGCCGGCTTAATCACCTAAAGGCCATCCGCCCAACGCTTTCCATCGGTTAACGATGTAACAAAATAGCTCGGCTGTTTTTTGTGCATCGTAAAGCGCGCTGTGGGCTTTGTCATTATCAAAACTGATTTGAGCTGCTTCACAAGCCTTTGCCAAAACGGTTTGTCCCAAAGCCACCCCAGCAAGTGTGGCGGTATCAAACATGGTAAAAGGGTGAAAAGGATTGCGTTTTGCCTTTATTCTTTCGGAAGCTGCATTTAAAAAGCCCATATCAAAATGTGCATTATGCGCCACCATCACACTACGCTGACACCCCGCTTCCTTTTGCAATTCTCTGATGCCTGTAAATATTTCTGATAAAGCCTGCTTTTCAGAAACAGCTCCTCGCAAAGGGTTGTCGGGATCAATACCAGTAAATTCCAGTGATGCCTTGTCAATGTTTGCGCCTTCAAAGGGATGGACATGAAAATGCCAGGACTTCTTCGGGTGAATTTTGCCTCTATCATCAAAGGACAAAACTACTGCTGCAATTTCCAGCATAGCATCTGTTTCAGCATTAAATCCGCCAGTTTCAATATCAACCACGACTGGAAAAAAGCCACGAAAACGACGGCTCATTATTGTCATTTACAACATCCTTAAAACTGATGGCCTAACACCAGTTTGAAATATACATCCAGAGCATTCTATCACTGCCATAAAGTATAAGCCAGATAACTGATTCGCATGTTGATATTTAACTTTGCCCTTACCAATGATATGCTCTTACTCCGATTTGTAGTCGATAAGAGGATAAATACAAATGAAATCACTATTACCCTTGATATTTCTCGTCTTGACTGCCTGCAGTGAACAAGGCAATCAAGTACAAAACACATCATCCGAAAATGATCAGCCAACAGAAAAGCTATCACCACTTGGTATTGATGCAATTACAACTGACAGTTTGACCGGACATATAAAAGTTTTGGCTTCAGATGAATTTGAAGGCCGTGCACCAGGAACAGTTGGTGAGGAAAAAACCATCAATTATCTTGCTGAAAACTTTAAAAAAGCGGGGCTTCAACCTGGAAACGGTGATAGCTATTTTCAAAAGGTTCCATTAACTTCAGTGGAAGCTGTTAATCAACCTGCATTGACCATTCAGAGTTCAGAAGGTGAGGCAATTGTGCTCAATTATCCTTCCGATCAGGTTATCTGGACGCGTCATCAAACTGAACAGGTTACTCTCAATGATAGCCAACTGGTATTTGTAGGCTATGGAATCAATGCACCAGAAAGAAACTGGAATGATTATGATGGCGTTGATGTGAAAGGTAAAACCGTTGTAATGCTGGTTAACGACCCAGGCTATGCCACACAAAACCCTGAACTTTTTAATGGCAATGCCATGACCTATTATGGACGCTGGGATTACAAGTTTGATGAAGCTGCTCGTCAAGGTGCAGCGGGCGCTATTATTATTCACGATACCTTGCCAGCCGCGTATCCATGGTCAACAGTCAGCTCCAGCTGGACGGGTCCAAAATTTGATATTATCCGTGAAGATAAAGGTGAAAGTCTTTCAATCATGGAAAGCTGGATCACAAAAGATAACGCCAAATTGTTATTTAGCAAATCAGGTCTCGATCTGGATGCTATGTACGAAGCAGCAAAATCAGCTGATTTTAAAGCGGTTGAAATGAACCTGAAAGCTTCAGCCACCATTCAAAACAAGGTAGCGAATGTAGAATCAAATAACGTCATAGCTATTTTGCCTGGCTCTAAATATCCTGATGAAGTCTTTTTATATATGGCTCACTGGGATCATTTAGGCAAAGATCCTTCCAAAGAAGGCGATAACATCTTTAATGGTGCATTGGATAATGCTTCAGGAACTGCAGGTCTTTTAACCATGGCAGAAGCATTTGCAAGTTTGCCTGAAAAACCTGAACGTTCTATTGTTTTTATGGCTGTAACAGCTGAAGAGCAAGGTTTGCTTGGTTCAGCTCATTATGCGGCTAATCCTGTGTATCCATTAGCTAATACTGTTGCCGGATTAAATATGGATGTGTTGAAAAACTTTGGTAGAACAAATGATCTGGTTGTAATCGGTTTGGGTATGAGTCAACTTGATGGCTATCTGGAAGCGAAAGCAAAATCTCAAAACCGTTATTTGAAACCTGATGCTGAAGCGCAAAAAGGCTATTACTACCGTTCAGATCATTTTGAATTGGCCAAGTTAGGCGTTCCGATGATTTATCCAAAGGGTGGCTATGATCACGTCGAAAAAGGTTTTGAATATGGTATGGCAAAAGCAAAGGAATACACTGACAATCATTATCACGGTCCAAGTGATGAATATAATGAAAGCTGGGATATGACTGGTTCTGTGCAAGACTTGCAACTGTACTTTATGGTTGGGCAAGATATTGCCAATAGTCAGGATTGGCCCGAATGGAATGAAGGTGCCGAATTTAAAGCGGCAAGAGATGCTCAGCGAGCTGGGAAATAAACTTTACAAAATTACCCAGTAACAAAACCATGTTCTGGGTAATATTCTTCCAAAAAATCTAAATTTCAAGTTTACGCTTCTGGTGTAGTTAAGACAAAACTAACATATTTATTTCCATCACTGAAAGTTAAAACAACCGCTAGTCCAATGTCATCATAATGATAAATTTTCACTATGTAATTTGATTGTAATACTGGGGTTTTAATTCTATTCGCATAACCAATGAATTTCTTCATGAAATTGGAATTCTTATCTACAGCCTCAAGCGTCAAAAGTCTCCTAAAATTATTAGTTAATTGCTCACTATAAGAGGAAAAAATGGCTATACTTTCTAGATTCTTTGAATCACTATACCAAATCAGATTCATTACTTGCGCACCCTTAGAGCCATCTTTATTAATCATGTATACTCCAGTTTGTAGAGGAAAGCGCTCATTGTTTTCTTCCATCAAAGCATTATTATTCTTTAATAATTGAGATACCTCTCTCTGAGATAACCCAAGTTTTATACCTTCAACAACATATTGTGTTGATAAGGTATCAATTAGAGTATCAGGATTATCAATACGCATGTTAATTGTCTTATTCTGCGCTAACAAAGGCGAAGTTAAGAAAAATAAGAAAATAGTGCTTAAAAATAGGCCACAGTTTTTACTCATAGATTTCATTTTATTATCCTCATTTAGTTTAACGCTCTATAATTGTTTCGTTTATTTTTACCATTTCAATAATGTTATTTCAACTAGAACTCAGCTTGCAGAACACAATTCAAATTTAAGTCGTCCTTTTTACCGCCGATAAATATACAAAGAAAACACAATTGCAAGGAACTAAAATGAATCGGTTTGTTTGGTTTGTAATTTCTAATTTGATTTTTATACCACCTGCATACGCTTCTTTTAAAGTATTTGAAGCACCCATAGATGAATCAACGTGGAATTTTCAGGGCAACCCATTGAGCTGCCAACTAAGCCATTTTATACCCTATTATGGCGAGGCTAAATTCGAAAAAGTTTCAGGCAACACTACTAAAGTTGATTTTCAACTGGAATACAAGCGCCACAGGCCAACGGCCTCAAAAAATGCTGTTATACGCTCTGTTTCTCCACCCTGGCATGTTAATCAACAAATGCGAGAACTTGGTAAAGTTGAATTACAAAAGGGGAGCCAGATTATTAAAGCGCAGGAGCTTGGAAGCTGGATATTGTTGAATGAACTGGAGCAAGGTCATTTTCCTACATTCTTCTATCAGGATTTTAATGACAAGGAAGATCAGATTTCTATCGCACTTTCATCAGTTGGATTTAGAGACAAGTATGATGACTTTCTGGATTGTCTGGCGAATCTTGTTCCTTACAATCTAAAAGACTTGCAAAATATGACATTAAATTTTGATTTTGATAAATATATTATTCGCACTTCATATCGTTCAAAACTCGATGCATTGGCGGCCTACATTAAATACGACCCATCCATTCAGGTTGTGCTGATTAATGGCTACACTGACAGCAAGGGATCACGATATTACAATCAATTGTTAGCCGAAAAAAGAATACAATCGGTCATGGATAAATTGCGACTGGACGGTGTGGATGAATCCAGATTCAAGCTAATGGCCTATGGTGAAACAGATCCTGTTGCATCCAACAGAACAGCTGAAGGACGCGCAAAAAACAGACGGGTTGTCATTAACCTGAAATAGTCACAAATATACAATCTTATTCAAGTTCCGCTAATGGATATCGCCCTATTCGGTTGTTGTGGAGTGAGCCAAGATAAATATAACCATCATGTTCCTGCACCGAAGTGATCTCTTTAACTACCTGTCCATCAGTATCCTGCAGATTATAGATAACTTCGCCTTGCTCATTGAGCCCTAAAACAAGCCCGTAGGCAATGGGTTTTGGCTTGAAAGCATCAGGTAACTTGGAAACAATAGATTTTAACCACGGCTTTGGATGCATTTTATCAACATCAGCCAATCTGGGTGTAGGTAATGCTAACCAAAAAGTACCATTTCGGTTGCTTGATATGCCATCAGGAAAACCGGGAAGATTATCAATAAAAATTTCAGAACTGCCAGCCTTTTCACCTTTGAGCCAATAGCGATGAATTCGATATTTCCAGGTTTCATTGATCACTACAAAATCTTCATTTTGAGACAAGGCAACACCATTGGCGAAATACAATTCATCCATTAAAACAGTGGTAGTTTGAGTTTCAGGATCATAAACCATAAAACGACCCGTTGGCTGCATTTCTAGTAAATCAAGCTTATACTGACTTTGGTTCCATCGGGTTGAAGCATCAGTAAAATAAATTTTTCCGTCTGCTGCTATATCCAGATCATTGGTAAACTTGAAACTTTCACCGTCAGCCTCTCTGGATAAAATTTCCATTTCTCCTTCGGGTGAGATTGATATAAGTCCTTGGTAAGCATCACAAACTATCAGGTTTTCATTACTATCAAAATGCAATCCCAGAGGGCGCCCACCCGTTTTCATCCAAGATTCAACACTACCATCAAGATTTACTCGCTTGATATAACCGTCCTGTGTACCACCATAAATTCTACCTTGAGCATCAAGCGCAACATCTTCCGGTCCATATATTTCACCCAAAGCAATTAATTCAGAATTATCTAACAGCTCATTTTTCTGATAAGAGCCTTCCATTTCTGGCGCACGGGGAGCTTCCCAGGATTGTGGATCAATTTGAGCTGGATAAAAAACAAAAACTAGCAAAAAAGCAACAATGGTACCCAACAAATATAACAACTTCCTAACCATTTTCTTTCCCCTTGTAAATCCTGAAGATTATCTATTTTGACAAATTCTTATCCAAAAAATTAAGTATCTTTTGATAAACTTCTAGTCGACTTTTTGGATCATAATAACCATGACCTTCATCAGAAATTTCAAACCACTCATATTGTTTATTGACTTTTTCAAGCGCTGCCATCATAACTTCTGCATGTTCAATAGGTACACGTCTATCTCTCTTTCCATGTATCAATAAAATATCAGCTTTAATTTTATCCACATTGTAGACAGGTGAAAACTTCTGCAATTGAACAGGATCTTCTCCCAGCGACCTCTTACGATAAAGCACGCCCCTCTCTCGACTAACTATATCTCCTATTTCATGCGCTAGAGGGAGACTATAAACTCCCATAGATCCAATGGTACACTTATACAAATCCGGCTCCCTAACAGCACCCATCAATGCAGCATATCCTCCAAAACTGGCACCATATATACAGATTTTTCCAGTTTTTGCATGCCCTTCCTTAATCATTTGTTTTGTAGCGTCAGTAATATCATTCATCATCATACCTCCCCACTCACGATATCCAACACTGCTAAAAGCATTGCCAAAACCTCCGCTCCCTCGATAATTAACCTGTAATACAGCATAACCACGACTGGCTAGCAGCTGAACTTCCCAATCAAATCCCCAATAATCACGAATATCATGTGGTCCTCCATGAGGGAAAACGACCAGTCCTTTTTGTTCACCTTGAGGCTTGGTCAAATAACCATGAATTTCAAAATTGTCTCGCGTTTTAATAGTCAAAGGCTGCATTTTGGCCATCTCATTTGGATACAATTTTTCTTTACTACTAAAAAGAAATTCAGCACCAAATGTCTTGGTATCCATTAAAAAATAGTCCCCAGAATTAACATCAGAACTAACCAGCACGACAGCAAAACTATTATCCTTTGTCACACTTGTTATCTTAACATCATGCCCTTTAAATGCACCTCTCAAGCTTTTATGTAATGCAGCTGCCTTGTCCTTTGCATCCAGATAGTAATATTCAGGTTCGCCAAGATCAGTTCCCACTGCAACTACTTTTTTAGAGTTGAGACCGTAAACATAAACACTGATATCGACTTTAGGGTTATGGTGAATCTTTTTATATTGACCTTTATTTAAGTCAACTTCATATAAAGCTCTAGTTCCAGAACCTACATTTGCAGTAACATAAACATGGTTATTGTCTAAAGCAAAACCAATTGGTCTAACTTTTACTCCAGAGAACTCTTCGAAATGAAATTTCATCCATTCTTTTGCATTAGCTTTCTTGTAATGTGTAACAACAAGACCTTTCTCATTAATCCCTGATGAGAACCTCAAATTGCCATCATTATCAGTCAAAGCAGAAGATAATGGCATTGGCAAAGAGTCGACCTTCTGTTTCTTTCCATTATTGATATTAAGCTTGTAAACTTCCGGGATTGCTTGTTCATTAATCCTCCAATATTTCCCCTTATCTTCCCATGGATAAAATGCAACAAGAATATTATCTTCATCATCAGGTAATATATCCAGAATTTCCTGCGAACCATATTCGGCATCACGCTTTTTAACGAGAGAGCCCGTTTGCATTTGCCCGGTTCTGTAGCCAAAAATCTGCTTTGTTATACCATCATCAATATTGACAGCATTTATTTCTCCAGTTTCAAATTTGGTTTTGTCCCAAGTATAATGAGTAACGATGGTGTAAATAATGCGTTTATTAGTAGCCCAGTGATAATCTCCAATATCCGTTCTGTTGTTGACTACTCGAAAAATATTTATAAGCTTTAGAGCACGATCAAAAATCGCAATAGCTGATTCGCCATTAGCATTAATAATAACCGCCAAATGTTTTCCATCAGGTGAAATTTTCACGTTTCTGGCATCTGGTAATGACACAAAATCAGCTAGCGGAATTTGAACATTTGATTGAGCAAATCCCGTTAACGAGATTGAAGAAAAGAGAATTAAAGTGATAAGACGATATAAGCTTTTTATTTTCATGTGAATCTCCATTTGTATATTTCATTATTATTCGGCCGAGATACAGCCTGTCTGTCGATATATTTATATCAACAGACTTTAATTTGGCTTTATTGCATTGGCTATTGCTATTTTTTTCCAGCCAAAAACAACCAGGTTTCCAAAACTGAGTCAGGATTCAGGGAGACACTATCAATCCCCTCATCCATCAGCCATTGCGCCAAATCTGGATGATCAGATGGCCCTTGCCCACAGATACCAATATACTTGCCTGCTTTACGGCAAGCCTGGATGGCCATGCTCAGCAGCTGTTTAACCGCTGGATTTCTTTCATCAAACAGGTGAGAGATAATGCCTGAATCTCGATCAAGACCAAGGGTTAATTGGGTTAAATCGTTGGAACCAATGGAGAATCCATCAAAATGTTTTAGAAATTCGTCTGCCAACAGCGCATTAGATGGCAATTCGCACATCATGATCACACGCAACCCCTTCTCGCCACGTTTTAGGCCATACTTACCTAAAAGTTGAATCACCTGCTCGGCTTCTTCCACGGTTCTGACAAAGGGGATCATCACTTCCACATTGGTTAACCCCATCGTTTCACGAACTTTTTTGAGGGCGCGACATTCCAGTTCAAAACAATCTTCAAATTCCTCAGAAATATAACGAGAAGCACCACGGAAGCCCAACATCGGGTTTTCTTCTTCCGGCTCGTATAAGTGACCCCCTATTAAATTGGCGTATTCGTTCGATTTAAAATCGGACATTCTGACAATCACTTTTTCCGGTGAAAAAGCAGCGGCCAGCGTTGAAATACCTTCGGCTAATTTATCGACATAAAAGCTGACCGGATCGGCATAACCTGCCATTTGATCTGAAATTGTCTCTTTCAAATCCTCATCATCCAGTTGGTCAAATTCAAGCAACGCACGCGGATGAACACCAATCATACGATTGATAATAAATTCAAGCCTCGCAAGACCAATACCGTAATGGGGCAAACGAGCAAAGTCGAACGCACGATCCGGATTGCCGACATTCATCATAATTTTGAAAGGGAGATCAGGCATGGCATCCACTTGACTGTGGCTGATGGAAAAGTCCAACAAGCCTTGATAAATGTTGCCCGTATCACCTTCGGCACAGGATACCGTGACTTCCTGACCCACTGAAATTTTATCGGTTGCATCGCCACACCCCACCACAGCAGGAATGCCCAACTCACGAGCAATAATCGCA
>JAOUOC010000225.1 GCA_029880585.1 Gammaproteobacteria bacterium | reverse complement strand
CGGTGGCGACATGGTGCCAAGTGAACGTACGGTGACCATTGCAACCGGACACGGTAAAAAAGCAGCCCGCCATATTCATGCCTTTCTTTCCAGTGCCGTTTACACTGCACCTGAAAAACCACCAGTTGTGCCTTATGATTCTCTTCATTTATGGTATTACACAGATGCGGAAGTTTCCAAACAGCCGGAAATACCCATTGAGGATCGGGCAACCTCTTTTGATGAAGTATTAGGCGGTCTGAGTGAAAAAGAGTCTATCTATGAAGCGGGACGATGCTACAGCTGCGGTAATTGTTTTGAGTGCGATGGTTGTTATGGTGCTTGCCCTGAAAAAGCCATCATCAAGTTAGGTCCTGGACGATTTTATCAGGTGGATTATTCCAAATGTACCGGATGTAGTGCTTGCACGCTACAGTGTCCGACAGCGGCAATTCATATGGTGGATTACGCTTTGTAGAGATTATTTTAGATCCAAATTTTAGCTCAAGATTTTGGATCAATAACTTTTTAGGTCAGGTTGAAAATGTCAGACTTACAAACTGAAAAAACAATAGATGGTGGCGAAGCGGCAGCTTACATTGCTTATCGAACCAATGAAGTGTGTGCGATTTATCCGATCACACCTTCATCAACCATGGCAGAACTTTCTGATCAATGGGCCAGTCGTGGCATTAAAAATATTTGGGACAATGTGCCGCTTGTTGCAGAAATGCAAAGTGAAGGCGGAGCCGCCGGTACCGTACATGGTGCACTTCAAACCGGTGCATTAACCACGACTTTTACCGCATCACAAGGTTTGATGTTGATGATCCCCAATATGTATAAGATTGCCGGGGAATTAACACCGACAGTTTTTCACGTTGCCGCAAGAGCCCTTTCCACCCAGGGACTTTCAATTTTTGGTGATCATCAGGATGTGATGGCAGTTCGTATGACCGGGTTTGCCCTGCTGGCATCCAGTTCAGTTCAGGAATGTCACGATATGGCTTTAGTTGCACAGGCAGCGACACTTGAGTGCCGAGTGCCATTTGTTCATTTTTTTGATGGTTTTAGAACCTCCCATGAAGTGAGCAAGATCACCTTGTTAAGTGATGAGCAAATTAGAGAGATGATAAAGGACCAGTTGGTATTCGATCATCGCGCACGTGCACTCAACCCAGACAAACCCTTTATGCGAGGCACGGCACAAAACCCGGATACTTATTTTCAGGCACGAGAATCAGCAAGTCCCTATTATATTAAAACAATCGATGTTGTCGAAAAAACGCTGGAGAAATTCTCCGAATTAACCGGACGCAAATATCAGCTTTTTGAATACTATGGCGATAAAAATGCCACTCGAGTCATGATTATCATGGGATCCGGTTCAGAAACTGCAATGACCACTGCGGATTATCTCAATGGTCAGGGAGAGAAAGTTGGCGTATTACGGGTAAGATTGTACCGACCATTTAGTGCCAAACATTTTCTGGATGCACTACCCAAATCGGTTGAAAAAATAGTGGTGCTGGATCGAACCAAAGAGCCGGGCAACAGTGGTGAGCCTTTATATAAAGATGTATCAACTGAATTGGCGCAGGCACTCAGTCATGGCGAGATTAAAAAGATGCCGCTGATTATAGGTGGACGTTATGGTTTAAGCAGCAAAGAGTTTACGCCGGCAATGGTCGCGCGAGTTTTTGCAGAACTGAATAAAGACAAACCTAAAAACAGTTTTACTATTGGTATTGATGATGATGTCTCTCAGTCCAGTCTTGAAGTGACTGAAAAACTTGATATTGAAGCTGACTCAGTGGTAAGAGCCATGTTCTACGGTTTGGGATCGGACGGAACGGTAGGCGCTAATAAAAACAGTATCAAGATAATCGGCGATACTGAAGGCTATTATGCTCAAGGTTATTTTGTCTATGATTCCAAAAAGGCAGGGTCACAGACCACCTCTCACCTACGCTTTGGTCCTGAGCCTATTCGAGCACCCTACCTGATAGAATCTGCCAACTTTATTGCTTGTCATCAATTTAACTTTATAAACTATGTTGATATGTTGTCTCGTGCTAAAGAAGGCGCAACCTTTTTGCTCAACAGCCAATACCCTGACGATCAGGTTTGGGAAATGCTGCCATCCAGTGTGCAACAGCAGATGATTGACAAAAAAATAAAATTTTATGTGATTGATGGCGCAAAGGTTGCTCGCTCGGTTGGAATGGGTCGACGGATCAATACGGTAATGCAAACCTGCTTTTTTGCCTTGTCTGGTGTTATGCCCAAAGATCAGGCGATTAAAAAAATCAAAAAGGCTGCCAAGAGCACCTATGCCAGAAAGGGTGAGGAAATTGTTAAACGAAATTTTGCTGCTATCGATTCAGCATTGGAGCATTTGTATCAGGTAGAAGTACCAGAAACCCTTGGCAATGAAAAAGAAAAAATACGAAATGACAATTTTGATCAGGCGCCGGATTTTGCCAAAAATGTCACTGCCATGATGTACCGAGGAAAAGGTGATTTAATTCCGGTCAGCATGTTGCCCGATGATGGTACCTATCCCACCGGCACCAGCCAGTGGGAAAAAAGAAATATTGCCCATGAAATTCCAATCTGGGATCCCGAGTTATGTATCCAGTGTGGTAATTGTTCGATAGTTTGTCCTCACGCTGCCATTAGAGCCAAGTTTTATGATATGTCATCGCTGGAAGGTGCACCTAAATCCTTCCGTTCCACTTATGTCAGTTCCAGAGGTTTTCCCGATGTTCGCTACACCATTCAGGTTTATCCTGAAGACTGCACCGGATGTCAGCTTTGCGTTAAGGCTTGCCCCAGTCAGGATCCTGATGACGATCACCGTTACGCAATTAATATGGCAAAAAAAGAAGACCATCTTGAGGCGGAAAGAGCCAATTTGATTCATTATGAAACCATTCCTTATCAGGAAAGAGCCAGAGTCGATTTTTCCAATGTCAGAGGTGTTCAATTTCTGGAACCCTTATTTGAATTTTCCGGCGCTTGCTCCGGTTGTGGGGAAACGCCTTATCTTAAATTAATCAGTCAGCTTTTTGGTGATCGCCTAATGGTTGCCAATGCCACTGGCTGCTCTTCAATATATGGCGGTAATTTGCCAACCACACCCTGGGCTAAAAATGCAGAAGGCCGTGGTCCGGCATGGTCGAATTCTTTATTTGAAGATAATGCTGAATTTGGTTTTGGCTATCGGCTTACCGCAGACAAGCATCTGGAATTGGCGAAGAAATTATTGCTTTCATTGAGTGGTGAGCTTGATAGTGATCTGGTAGAACAAACCTTAAATGCGGAGCAGGCCACTGAATCGCAAATAGTTGCTCAAAGAGTCAGGCTGAAAAAAATTAAACAGCAATTACAAAAAATGGATTCGCCAAAAACTGCTGAACTACTTTCGGTAATAGATCATCTGGTACGTCGGTCAATCTGGATAGTTGGTGGTGATGGCTGGGCCTATGATATTGGTTATGGTGGCGTTGACCATGTGTTGGCCAGTGGTCGTGATGTTAATATTCTGGTGATGGATACTGAAGTCTATTCAAATACTGGCGGACAAGCTTCCAAGGCAACACCAATTGGTGCTGTGGCCAAGTTTGCCGCTGGTGGTAAAGTGGTACCGCAAAAAGATCTGGCATTACAAGCCATTGCCTATGGTAATGTTTATGTCGCCAGAGTCGCACTGGGTGCCAGTCCACAACAAACCTTGCAGGCATTTAGAGAAGCAGAAGCCTACAACGGCCCAAGCCTGATAATCGCTTACAGTCCGTGTATTGAACATGGTATCAATATGGAAGATGGATTGCAGCAACAGGAGTTGGCGGTTAAGTCAGGCTATTGGCCGCTTTACCGATACAATCCTGAGCTAAGAACTGCGCATCGCAATCCCTTTATGCTGGATTCTCTTAGACCAAAAATCAGTGTGCAGGATTATGCCTATCGTGAAAATCGTTATCTTGGGCTTACCAAATCTAATCCTGAAGAAGCCAAACGATTAATGGAAATGGCTCAAATTGTAGTTAACCAGAAATGGTCGGTGTATGAGGAAATGGCTACCAGAGATGCCTCAAAATTTGTGCCGGATACAAGGGCAAATTAGCATGTTGGTAATCACTTAAATCCTCTCTCACAATGTAATGGTAGAGAGTTACAGAGAGGGTTAATCATCAAATCATGTATGCATTCCCACGCAGGAGCATGGGAACGAGTATAATAAAACCCCCGCTCCTGCCCATAGTCATATAGACAACATTGGAGATATATTACTAAGATATTTTTTCAAAAATATGGTACGCCGTATAGATGCTA
>JAOUOC010000224.1 GCA_029880585.1 Gammaproteobacteria bacterium | reverse complement strand
ATCAACCAAGGAGTAGTAGATGAAGCATATAAAATTTATTGGGATATTATTTTTTTTAACAAGCTGTGCTGGTGGAACTATTGGAGGGTTGTTTCCAGCCCCAAAGATATTAAAGGGGAAGCTGGACAATCTTACTTATACTTCCCCTGATGGTATTTTTTCAGTTAATGCCCCTGTAAAAGAAGAAAGGGGAGAATGGAGATATACCGAAGTTAGAGAAAACCATGAAACAGGTAAAGAGCAAAATTTTTGGTTTGTCGGTTTTAAAACGCCTTATGATAGTCATTATTACACTGTCGAAGTACTTACTTTCCCATATGATCAGAATCAAGCTGATTTACGTTTAATTAGTTCAGATGTTATTAAAAGCACGATTAAACTAACAGAGGAGAGGTGGAAGTCAAAAGCAAATGTTCTGACAAATAACACCATAGACTGTGATACAAGATCCTATACATATACTGTTTTGCAGCAACACGTTACAACATATGATCCTAATTTTGATAAATATTTTTTGATATCACAGTTAGCTCAAAATAATTCTTTGGTAATTGTAGTTAGTGAACTCAACTATGATCTTAGAGGCAAAAAACCGCCAATAGAGGATATTAAAAATATGAATATTGAAAAACATAATAATTTTGTGTGTTCTGTTCGAGTTCCCAGTGCTGAAGTTAAGCTCAAAGATCAAAAGTAGACAAGATAAAATAAACTCTCTGTAAAATCCTGTGATATAGCTCCGCAGGGTGGATAAGTCAATCGCCATCCGCCAATTATTCTTTTGTTAGCAGAAAAGATGCTACCAGCATCCCACGCATACCAGAATCCATCAGTTCCCTGAGCCTGTAGAAGGGTGTCATTCTCGTGCAAACGGGAATTCACAAATCATCTCTCACAATGTAATGGTAGAGAGTTACAGAGAGGGTTAATCATCAAATCATGTATGCATTCCCACGCAAGAGCATGGGAACGAGTATAATAAAATCCCCGCTCCTGCCCATAGTCATATAGACAACATTTGAGATATCTTACTAAGATATTTTTTCAAAAATATGGTACGCCGTATAGATGCTATAATAACTACTATGTGAATAAGCCCATTAATTGAAATGTTGTACAAAAATTCAGGGTGATGAAACTATTTTGGATATAGCTATGAGCGAAAAAACTCTGGGTGAAGTAAAGTATTCTCTGGATCATGAAAACAGATTTTTCTACGTTGAAAGATATGATGATTTAACCAAAGATAAAGTATATGCCGAGTGGGAGGCCATGCAAAAAATAGAGGGATTTGATCCAGGCTATGAAACAATTGCAGATTACAGTAGAGTGTCTCGTGTAGATTTGTCAGCACCAGATCTGATTGAACTGAACAAAGAAATGCCTAATCACGATCCTCGCACAGGCAATGTAGCCATTGTTTCTGGATTAACGGATGGTCGTTACTATCTTGGCAAGTTTTTTTGTACCATGGCAAACCAGTTTCATAAAAGAAAGCATCAAATATTTCAAACCAGAATAGAGGCAGAATTGTGGTTGTACTCGTTACGAGAAAAAAATAAATAGCAATTCATCAATCCCCGCTACCCTATAGATCCGTAGGGCGGATAAGCCAAGCGTCATCCGCCATTTATTCAGACTCAAACATTCCTGAATTATGCATTCCCATGTAGGAGCGTGAGGAATGAGAAGAATAATTGTAGCCTCGATTTTAATCAAGGTTTGATCCCTTGATTACGTAAACTCCATCAAGGCTACATCTACCAACCCCTTGAAAAAGAATATCAAACTCTGGTAGGCGGTGAATCTAATTGCTTTTAATATTAGATTAAGATAACTTGATGGAATGAAAGCAAAGCAAATATACCTTTATGCATGGCTGCAGATAATAATTGTTATGATCTAAGGGTTGGTTTTTTAATCAATTAAAGAGTGACAGTTATGAGAAAAGTAGCGATCGTTCAAGAAGCCCCAATCATATTAAACAAACAAAAAACCCTTAAGTTAGCTGTCGATTTAATTAATAAGGCTGCTAAACAAGGTGCTCAACTTATTGTATTTCCAGAAGCTTTTATTTCAGGTTATCCAGCATGGATATGGCGTCTTCGTCCTGGTGGTGATTGGGGTATAAATGAAGAATTACATGCCCAGATGCTGAAAAGTGCCGTAGATATAGACAATAATGAATTGCAACCACTCTGCGAAGCAGCAAAAAAGCACAAGGTGACAATTGTCTGTGGCATTAATGAAAGAGATGGAAAGCTCAGTAGAGCAACACTATACAATACCGTTGTGGTTATTGGAGAGGATGGATCTCTGTTAAATCGACATAGAAAACTTATGCCAACAAATCCGGAAAGAATGGTTTGGGGTTTTGGAGATGCTTCTGGGTTAAAAGTAGTAGATACGGCCGTTGGTAAAGTTGGTACGTTGATATGTTGGGAAAACTATATGCCTTTGGCAAGATATGCGCTGTATTCTCAAGGGGTTGAAATTTATATAGCACCAACCTATGACAGTGGAAATGGATGGCTTGGAACAATGCAGCATATCGCAAGAGAAGGCAGGTGTTGGGTTATTTGTAGCGGCGTGCCTTTGGCTCATGAAGACATACCATCTGACTTTCCAAATAAAGATACATTATATCCTGATACAGAAAGCTGGATTAATGCAGGTGATTCAGTTGTGATAGCACCAGGTGGTGAAATAGTTGCGGGACCGATGAGAGAAGAAAAGGGATTGCTTATTGCTGAAATAGATTCAGATAGCGTTGCAGAATCAAAAAGAGCGCTTGATGTAGTCGGACATTATTCAAGACCTGATCTGTTCACACTAAAAGTAAATACGAAGCCTCAAAGTCCTGTTGAGTTTGAATAGTTTGAAGCAGTAAAAAGCACTGCTCAACATGTTTAGACGTTAGACGCTCAACTTCCTACCCCTCTAAAACAACTATATTTTTCCAAACAAATACGAGTAAATTAAAAATGATCTGCGAGGGCAATGAGAAACGCATATAGCTCAAATACTTCTTTTTTAATGAAATTGATAGTAATATCAATTCCGAATTAAAACAGTTAATAAAATTATAGGGAATATTGTCATGACTATAAAAACAGCGTTTACATTTATTTTGCTACTTTCAAGCATTATTTTCACACAGTCAGCTTTTGCTGAAAACCCAAAAGCCCCCAATGGTAAAAACGGCAAAGAAAAGAAAGAAAAAACAGTCGCCGAGTTAATCAAAGACCAAACCGTTTACGACGGATTTCTGGATTTTTATCAAGATCCAAAAACAGGCTCCTTGATGTTAAGCTTAAGCAAAGATCAATTTAATAAGCCCATGATTTACTTTATTCATACTGTGAATGGCGTATTAGATGCAGGACATTTTAAAGGTGCGTATAGAGAAACCAAATTATTAGAATTTCGTAAACACTTCGATAAAATAGAAATTGTTGTCACTAACCCGCGCTTTTATATCGATGAAAATAGTGCCATCAATCGTTCAGAAGGAACCAATACCTCTTCAGCAATATTGGCTACAATTAAAATTGAAGCCCACGATGAAAAGACAGGGAAATATCTGGTGAAAGTTGATCCTGTATTGCTTTCTGAGGCGATTCATAAGGTTTCCCCTTATCCGAGACCACCTGTACCAGGAGCACCCCCACCACCACCAAGATTTGAAGTCGGTGGTTTAAGCAAAGAAAAAACAAAATACGCAGGTATTAGAAGTTTCCCCAAAAATACTGATGTTGTAGTGGAATACGTATTTGATAATCCCAAACCAATGGCTGGAGGCGGCAGTGAAATTACCGATGTAAGAACCGTCTCAATCAAGATGCAACACTCATTTATAGAAATTCCGGAAAATGATTTTAAATCCCGCCGTGACGATGCCAGAGTTGGCTATTTTACTCAGCAAGTTGATGATTTAAGCTCTGACAGCTGGACGCCTTACCGAGATGTGATCAATCGTTGGCATTTAGTAAAGAAAGATCCATCTGCCGAACTTTCTGAGCCTGTTGAGCCGATAGTTTGGTGGATAGAAAATACCACCCCTGTAGAATGGCGAGAAGTTATTGCCAAAGCGACACTGGAATGGAATTCAGCTTTTGAAAAAGCGGGTTTTAAAAACGCAATCGAAGTAAAAGTACAGCCAGATGATGCTGATTGGGAGGCAGGCGATATTCGCTACAATGTTTTACGTTGGACAGCATCGCCAAGACCACCTTTTGGAGGTTATGGACCCAGTTTAGCCAATCCTCTTACAGGCCAAATTATAGCTGCAGATGTTATGCTGGAATACAGTTTCATGAAAAGCA
>JAOUOC010000048.1 GCA_029880585.1 Gammaproteobacteria bacterium | reverse complement strand
ACCAGTGGGTTCTGCTACCAATGTGTAGGTTTTATTAGTAACATTGGTAATACTTAAAAGATAGTAAGGCGCTGCCCCACCATCCGTTGGAACCGTAGTAGCAAATACAGTACCTAAATTCGCCACACTATAATTGTAATTATTCACTTTATATCGTTCCATTGCCTGTGCTGCATTCATCAAAGCTGCCATAGCATCAGCTCGTTTACTTTTTATCACATAATTTTGATAAGATGGGTAAGCAATTGAAGCCAAAATACCAACAATTGCTACCACTACCATTAACTCAATTAAACTAAAACCAAATTGTTTTTTCATCATTTTCACCTAAATTAATTGCCTCTTCGCCAACGAATACCCATGACTCCTTCTGGAGGTTCGGGTAAGAATTTTTCCAATCCACACAGGTTACCAACACACAATCTGGTTTTAACACCTGTGCTGGTTCCCTCTAACAACACTTGGGGTTGCGGTGCTATACCTGATGTTGTTAGATCCATTGTTCGGTCTAATACTGATAATTTCCCATCATAATTGGTATCAATGTAGGGGTTACCATCCAAAATATTCATACCATAAATACGCGAAGTACCTGCCACAGCTGTACATATAGCGCCCGTTGGAGGTGGTGGTGTATAGGTTGTAAATATCACCGCATTATTAAATGTAATGGATTTACTAATCACCTTTTCACCCAGTCTTGGGAATGAAATATACCAACCTTTCTTTTGCAGAAGCGGGTCATTGATAATTTGTGCAGCGTCAGAAATCCCATCACCATTAGCATCACCAATCAGATTCGTCACATCCGCCAAATCCATAATTGAAGCATCCATATCAAATTTACGACTCAATATTCCTTTATCCTGAACGACATAAAAATGGTCCGTTACGGTTTCATTTAAAGGATGTGCCCGATAGCCTGAACCTACTGCAATGGTTACAAAACTCCCGTCTTTTGAACCAACCAGTGACACATCGGGTCCATTGTAAAAACGGCGATTATTTAAGGGATCAGGTAAATTTAAATGTGCGACCCGCCCACCGGTAATCGAATTACTCGTATAATCAATATCAAATCTGAAAATTTGAGCCATGGTATCTGTAGCATAAAAGTGGTCAATAAAATCGTCGCCATCCAGATCAAAAGCGGTTACCTCATTGGGTATCGCATTCATTGTCAGGAAGGAGCCTGCTAAAGAACCTGGAACCGATGGAGCATCAAGCGTTATAATCGGAACTGGCCCAATAAAAGTAGGTTTTGCACTCCATAAATACTGGCCGGTAATAGCATCAGCGATGTAGATATTTTTACCTTGCCAGTCAATTTGCGGTGGCGTGTCAGGCATATCCTGAATGGTGCTGTAACCACCACCAAAAATCATTACGGTCTCATGACCTGGAATATTCATTTTTCCAATCACAGGCTTCGACCAGGTTTGACCTAAATCTGCAAAACCAGGAACTGTTGGGTCTATCGTAAACATCAGGATCGGATTCATCGGATCGGAGACATCCAGCGCATAATAACTGGAACCCCCTCGACGCATACCAATATACAGATACGCCTTTTCTCCTGGATCAACCACACCGGGATAATTACCTGGTATGTCAACATCCTCTATATGCAAAGTAACTGAACCGTCAATTCCATAGGTATGTGTACCCAGAGTATCTTTTTGAATTTCAGAGAGTCTTGGCATCAAAGAACGGGGAATGAAAGCCCAATTTTCACCACCAGTCTCAGTATCAAAAGAATGTATATAGCCCTCATTACTTCCCACATAAATTGAGGTTTTAAAGACATCAGCTCCAACACGATAAATCAACAAAGTAGGCTGAGAATGCAAAGGATCACCCATACGTTGTCTGGGTAGGGTCTGAGAAGCCGGATCAGACGCATTAACATCTTGCCCTTTAACCCATCGCAGAATCAGATCCCGATCCATCGGATTGATAGCTCCAATCATTGGCTCGGTGATTAGTGGATTAAATGGTTCTACCGCGTTCATCATGTCCGACAATTGTGGGTTAAGAGATAAATTTGAAAAAACTCGTCTGTTATTGGTCATCTGTCCAGCAGCACCACCCAATTCAACCTGATTACCATCAACCCCAATGGACCACCAGCTTTGTGAAATTTCATCAAATTCACCTGAAAGATTTACGGCTGGATTTGCATTCACATCAACCAGTTCACCATTTAATAAGCGATATCGCTTTAAATTACCTGGCCATACCGTTTCAGATGAAGGTGAAAACAATGAGAAATATAATTGGTCATTGTGAGTTAACCGGTTGTACTGGTTGACCGTAACACCAGCAGAAACAAAGGTAGTATTGGTATCCAAAATAGAGTCAACCACTTTGGTTATAGCATCCAGTAATTCCTGTTTATCGCTGGCTGTAACGTATTCTCCACCACCAGCTTCAGCGACACTTTGAAGGAATGGTGAATCGACCAAAAAACCTATCGTATGAGTGGTAATAGTTTCCTTATCTGGTGTAGCGGGAAAGAGATCATTATTTTTCAATAATCCCGCCATTTTAATGGTGCAATCCTTTCCGTTGTCATTGCTTGCGCAAGCACCTGAAGTTAATGTCAAAGGATCTGTTGTCCAACGTGCATATAAATTATTTGTGATGGGATCAATTGAAGTTGGGTCGCCATCTGTCAAAAGAACAATATGGTTCGCCTGACAGGCATTTTGGATAGGTGTTTTATAAAGTGGTGCGCCAAAAAACTGCTCGCCCACACAAGCTGGGTCACTAAGATTTGACTCCGAACAACCCGGTGGTCTGTTGATTAGTCCATTAATGACAGAATCTACATGGCTGATTCTATAATCCCTAAATGTAGGCTGTCCCCTCACCAAACCATAGGTCACAGGCTCACCTTTATAGTAAAGAGCGGCTTCAGCATAAACATCGGCCAGCGGAGTCAAACCTATTCCCTTAAAATCTTCTACAGTTGCAAGCATTTCCTGTCTTCTGGTTGCTGCGCTAGCTTGATATCTACCTTTATAGGTAACTTCCAATTCTGGCGCTCTGGAAATTGAGCCATCATAACTATAAGCAGATCGATTACCGATACCGCCAAGTAATAGAAACGTAATTTCATCTTGTATTGAACCATCAGGATTTCCAGCTCCCCATGTGGGTAAATTAACCAAAGTCGTAATAATAGAGGAAATATCTGCAGAGTCATATTTAATCCCAAAATCCCAGGTAGGTATTTCCCAAATTGTAGCTGTTGGAGTCCAAAAAAGAGGCGGTACATTATGAGCCAAATTTGCCATTTCAGGATTCGACTTATTAATTGCGACAATCATGGATGTAGCAATACCAACAGATGCATCACGAGAAGTAAACTTTAACTTGGCATCGGTTATGACCGCACCATTAGGTACCGCAACATCCTTAAAACTCAAAGCTATAGATGTGTTTGTTTCTTTGAAAAAATCATCACGGTAAAAATCTAAATCAGCATCAACAAAATTACCACTCCCACTTTCAGAGTCGGCTTCTGAACTGGAAACCTGTCTAACTATAGTGTTGGCATAACAGCCAAATTCTGTGCCAGGAATATTTGCATCAAAATCAATTCTCAATTTGGGTGCAAAATCCGGTTTATTATCATAAGAGATAATGGGTCTTTCAGTTGTACCAGTCTGCTTCAGAACAATAACCAGATCATTACCGCCACACCAACCATTTGTGGCACTTAAAGACGTCCCTTTTATATTAACCACATCTTGCAAAACTGTTGAGATATCTGGCGTTTCAAAAGTGGTCGGTGGGTCGGTCAAAGGATCAACGATCGGTGCAACATCCCATGGTGGCGCGCTCCAAAGTACAGATTTTGAACCCGCAATACGACCACCAATATTATTGTTTTCAAGGAGAAAAGGTGTTGCGTTAGGAACAAGTTCAGCATAAATTTCATAATCTGCACCTGGAACCAAAGAGTCTACCTCAGCTGAAAGCTGCAATGTGGCTTTCAAAATTGTGGCTCCCTGAGGCACATTCACATTCGTAAAACGCAACCCCACAAAACCTCTATTACCTTGTTTAATTGGATCAAGATAGGGGGTAGACAAGAAAACGGTTTGACCAGACTGAGTCGCATCATCGGATGCACTTGAAATGCTTGTGTAAACAACAGGGCTTGCCGGATCATCAGGGTTGGAAACTGGATAAAGAATGGGGCCACCGGGCTGGCTAAAACGAGCCATCCCCATATTCACATTACTTTGAGATGAAAAAAATTCGGATAAAACATCCTGCAAAATGCCCAAACGACTTTGAATAACGGTTGTCGTAATCGGATCACCGTTGATATCGTATGTAATTGGAAGAACCACATCTTGATAACTTTGAGCCAGATTCATACTTGCCGATGTATCAAAGACAAAGAGAATGTTAGGGTTTCCTGCTGTTATTCTGGCCTTGTTATTAAAAAAAACTTCAATATCGTCCGCATAGGCAACCCGACAGCACAACAGGACATAAACAAATGCCAAGCCACCTAACTTAATATATTTCAACAACTTATCCACGATAAAACCTCCGGATTCTAACCTGTTTGTTCCAGCCTACAGAACACAAAATTCAAATTCACAACAATCAATTCGCACAGGCAGTGAGTTCGTATGCCCATAAAACTGTTCTGGCATAGGGTGTATCCGATGGTGTTCCACCATTGAATGATCCCATACTACCTGTTCCATCTATTTTAAAAATTCGACAACCGTATCCGCCGCCGCCTTGCCCCAGACTAAAACCTCTGCACATTTGAGTGTTACAGTGCTCAAGTACAGACGCATTTAAACTTGAAGAAATGGCCCCTGAACGATCTGAATCCAGATACACATTGCCATCACACGGTAGCCTTTGACCAAGATTGTTGTAACACATATTAGAAAGAGCGCCCTCTATACGTAAATTGAAGAGGACGTGCGCAGGGTCTGCACGATTGCCTGTGTTTGCTTCCACTAAAAAGCCACCAATAGCGCTTTCAGCTGAATTAAATACAATATTTCGAACATGAGTATTACCCGCGACTCGTTCTTGCAAATGTCCTCGCTGAGAGGAAGACAATCCAATAATCGTCAAGATTAATAAAATAATAAGACTGACAAAAAGTGCAGCACCGCCTTGCTTTCTTAACCCGAATCCTGAAATCATCAACTGATTATCGTGTTTCATATTCTTTAATCCTTACAATCTCGTCTCTACAGATTATTCATCATGCATTGCATGATTCTATCGGGTGAAGAAGACGTCGCAAATACCGCATTTGGCATAAATACAGTTTGCTGAAATAGACGTCTGACTATCTTGTCCTCTTGCGGAATATAGAGTTTATCAAGAATCTGATATCCCCCCGACTTTTGGACAATATTTTGTAGTGGTCTATCGCCTTTCAATAGAAGAGCAAATTTGATAGAGTAAACGTAACCTTTATATCCTTGAGCTAGAATAGCGTCCCTGTTCATATACGTATTGACCACACCATCTGGGCAATTGGTGTCAGTATCCACACCATACAAGACCTCAAATTTTTCTACATTGGATAAAAAGGGTTGTGGTATACCTGCCCCCCCATTTCCCTGACACATCATCTGATTAGTTGTCCCGTCGACATAAAATCGATTAATCACCGTACCGCCAGCAACAATCTCTCCGTTACAGTCTCTGTCGTCTATCACAGCGCCTGCTTTACCTAAAAAACTGATGGCAATAGCATCGGTTGCTCCATCGGAAGATAACGTAAGATCCAGAGCTGCAGGAGCATCAGCCAAATAATCATCTCCCCACCCCGCTTTCTGTAATTGATCTTCAAGATACATCACTGCAAAACGTCCATTTTCCTGAATGGTTGAGAGTTGTTCCTGCATACTATAATTTCTGTTGGAACCGATAAACAAACTCACCACGCCAGAGAGTAACAACAAGCCCAGCGTGCTTGCAATCATAAGTTCAATGGTCGAAAATCCTTTTGCATTGACAGAATGTCCTTTAAAATTTCTCACGGCACAATCTCCATTAGAACACAGTTTCGTTCGGCATCACCGGTTAAAACTGCACAATTCGCATTGACATTTGCTCTATTACCAATATCCGTTCTTGCCGCAGCGGAATCCCATTCAACGACAACTGTTAGCCGACTTGTACTACCAATCACTCTGACCAGTCCGCCAGGCAATGTGTTTTGAGCAATGTTGCAGATATCATATTTATCATAAACCGCCACCTCTGCTAAGGTACAAGAAGTTCCATTTGTACAGAGCTTGGGAGCGGCATCACAAGCAAAGGGAACATTACTAATATAATTGGCTATCAAGGAAGCGTGATCGACATCAGTAGAAGGGAGCATGGTGGTAATTTTCGTTGCCCGCATGCGAGATGATAAATCCTCAGCAATTGAGGTTGCCTGAGTCGTAAAAAATCCTTCCTGATTACTGGCCAAACTAGAAACCTGAAGTGCAGCAACTCCCAATAAACCAATACCCAAAATCAAAACTGTGACAAGAATTTCAATTAACGACACACCCAGTTGTTTGACAGGTTCTACAAATCTTAACATGATGTAAGGTCCTTTATGCTAACACTGCCAGAAGCTTCAACAGTCACCAGTTTTCCAAGACCTCTCTTGGTGTCACAGATGGTTATGGTGCCCTGTGTCGATGGAAAAGGTCTATATCCAGTCTGCTGATAAGTAATCCCTGATTCAAAATCAAGTGTGGTGATGGAGATATCGCCCTGAGGTGGCTCAAATCGACGTAATTCTTCAGTGCTTAAGCCTACAACAACCACTTGCCAGGAATTTAAACCCACAGGCACGATAGCAACATTTTTTCCTCTTGCAACAGCCTCACTTCTGGCATAGTTAATCGCGCCAATCATAGCATTGGCGTTGGAAGTTAGCCTTGAATTTGCAATTGCATTATTAAAAGAGGGGATCGCCAAGGAAAACAAAATGCCTGCGATGGTAACTGCTATCATTAGTTCCATCAATGTAAAACCTGACATGGATTTCAAGTTTGCTGAAAACCTTGTCCTGAAAAAAGTTTTTGAAGTCGATTTAAAAGACTTTGCGTTTATTAAATTTAACATAGTGGACACTTGTTGCATTGATCATTGCATTGTGAAAGGCTATAGCATAATCGCTTAAAAAGAAATGCCTAACCGATAATTGACAGTTAAATGCAGATAAAAGGATAAACCCTTAATTTTGCCGGCAAGTTTATGAGACAAAATTCACATCTGCCTAAGCTCAAGAGGAACAGGAAAGTACATATTTTCATCGTTTACTGAATCGTTATCTTGCATAACGCCTCCAAAACTTTGAAGCTTGCTAATAACATCTTTAACCAGAATTTCAGGTGCAGACGCGCCTGCAGTAACACCAACATTGTCAATTTCACTAAACCAGTCATTGTTTATTTCCGAAGCAGAATCTATCAAATAAGCTTTACGTCCGGAGTTTTCCGCCAGTTCCTTTAAACGGTTTGAGTTGGAACTGTTCTGACTACCAACAACTAAAATCAACTCACACTTTTCAGCCAGACGCTTGACAGCATCCTGGCGATTTTGGGTTGCATAACAGATATCATCCTTTTTAGGACCTTGGATATTGCTGAATTTTTTCTGCAGGCCTGCAACAATTTGTCTGGTTTCATCCACTGACAAGGTTGTCTGCGAAACATAAAACAGGTTCTCGGGATTTTTAATTTTCAATCTGGCAATATCTGCATCATTTTCCACCAGATACATTCCGCCATCATCATTATTATATTGCCCCATTGTGCCTTCAACTTCAGGATGTCCTTTATGACCGATTAAAACGACCTCTTCTCCCACATTACTCTTGCGCATTACTTCCATATGAACCTTGGTTACCAATGGACAGGTCGCATCAAAGATTTTAAAGCCTCGCTTTTCTGCTTCATTTTTAACCGCTTGAGAAACGCCGTGAGCACTATAAATTAATATGCTACCTTCTGGAACATCTGACAAATCCTCTATAAATACCGCGCCTTTTTCCTTCAGCTGATCGACAACAAATTTGTTATGTACAACTTCATGCTTGACATAGATAGGTTTGCCAAACATATCAAGCGCTCTATTAACAATTTCAATTGCTCTGTCAACACCAGCACAAAAACCACGGGGATTTGCCAAATATATTTTCATTTAAAGCACCACAATCATTCTTCTATCTGTAAAACGGCAATTTCGAAAACAACAGTTTTTCCTGCCAATGGATGATTAAAATCAACCGTCACAGAGCTGTCCTTAACATCACGAATAATACCTGGAATAGCACCGCCACCCGCTTGTTCAAAAGAAATAATGGCGCCTGAATTCAACTCAATATCCTTTGGAAACTGGCTAATATCCATAAAATGGATATTGTCAGGATTTGCCTCGCCAAACGCGTCTTTAGCTGGCAACTCAAAAGTCAGTTCATCACCGACTTTTGCACCAATCATCCGGTTTTCAAATTCATCACTAAAGCTGCCATTACCAAGAATTATCCATGAAGGCTTTCCATTCACCTTGGTCGAGTCAGCAACGCTACCATCCTTAAGTTTAATGGTAATATCAGCAAGCACACGACTGTTTGAATTAATTTGACTAGTCATGAGCTTTTTGCTGCGATTCATCTTCGTCTTTGTTTACATAACCTTCCAGCAATAACATCACAGCACCAATAAGAATCACGCTATCTGCAATATTAAAAGCAGGCCAATGATTGTCAGCGTCATAATACCAATCAATAAAATCAATCACGTATCCCAGTGTCACCCTGTCATGCAAATTGCCTAAAGCACCCGCCAAAACAAGACACAAGGAAATAGAAAGCCAGCGGTTTGTTTTTGGCGTAACTGCCAGATAATATAGAATTCCTACACTTACCAACGTAGTTAAAATACTGAAAAAATAAACCTGCCAGCCGCCAGCATCAGCCAAAAAAGAAAACGCTGCACCGGAATTATAACGGATCACCAGATTAAAAAACGGCATCACCTCAATAGGCTGACCTGGCTGGATGTAGGTTTCAGCCAAATACTTGGTGTACTGATCCAGCGCGTAAAAAATAACGGTTAGCCACAACCACACCAACCCACTTTGTCTGACGGGAGGTAAATTCTTTATGAGATTATGCATACTTTCTGATCTCTCCTTCACCATCAACATTGGTGACACAACGATTGCATAGTGTAGGATGTGAAGATTGTGACCCAACATCTTCTCGACGATGCCAGCAACGTTCACATTTTTCAGCTTCGGCGGCAATTATCTCTAAGCCTAATCCTTGCATATCCGTTTCATTACCACCGGAACCTTCAACAACTTTGGCCTGAGAACTGATTAAAACGAAACGTAATTCATCCTCCAGCTTGTTCAACAATTTTGCCAAATCACCCTTGGCATACAAGGTGATTTCCGCTTCAAGGGAAGAACCGATTTGGCCATCCTTACGCATCACTTCTATGACCTTGTTACACTCGGTTTTAACATCAACCAGCGTTTGCCATTCACTGAATGACAGCAAACCATTCTCATCAGTAAACAAGCCTTCATACCAGGTTTCGGCAAATACAGTACCTTTAGGTTGATTGGGCAAATATTGCCAAATTTCATGCGCTGTAAAAGATAAAACCGGCGCAAACCATCGACAAACTGCCTGAGTAATATGATACAAAGCCGTTTGACAGGATCGGTGAGCAACCGATCCATTTTTAGCCGTGTATTGTCTGTCTTTGATAATGTCGATATAAAAACTTCCCATTTCAAAAGAGCAGAAATGATGCATTTTTTGCGTTGCTGCAAAGAAGTTATATTCCTCAAATGCCTTGATAATATCCTGTTGGTATTTAAGGCAAGTGGCAACTGCCCATTTGTCCAACGGCAACATATCGTCTGCAGATAACATATCTTTTACCGGATCAAACCCATTCAGATTAGCCAAAAAGAATCTGGCCGTATTTCTCATGCGGCGATACTTATCTGAAGTTCGTGTAAGGATTTCATCTGAAACGGTAATTTCCGTTCGATAATCGGTTGAAGCTACCCACAAACGCAGGATATCAGCGCCTAACTTATTAATAACATCTTGTGGCGCTATAACATTGCCCAAGGATTTAGACATCTTGACGCCCTTGGCATCTACGGTAAACCCATGAGTCAATACCGCATGATAAGGCGCATGACCATTAATCGCCAATCCTGTTAATAAAGACGACTGAAACCAGCCGCGATGTTGATCAGAACCTTCCAGATACAGATCAGCAGGCTCTGTCACTTCATCACGTCGACTTAAAACCGAGGCATGCGTGACGCCAGAATCAAACCAGACATCCAGCGTATCATCTATTTTGATATAGTCGGAAGCATCATCACCGATCAATTCTTCGAGTGATGTATCAAACCAGGCTTGCATACTTTCTTTTTCAACTTTATCCGCCACCTTTCGCATAATTTCAGTAGCCTTTGGATGAAGCTCTTCTGTGTCCTTGTGAATAACCAAAGACAAAGGCACGCCCCATGTTCTCTGACGGGAAATACACCAATCCGGACGACCTTCTATCATGCCTTCAATTCGGGCTTGTCCCCAATCGGGTACCCATTTAACTTGCTGAATAGAATCCATTGCCATTTTACGCAGACCATTTTGTTCCATCGAGATAAACCACTGAGGCGTCGCACGATAGATCAACGGTGTTTTGGTTCGCCAGCAATGAGGATAACTGTGCTTCAGTTTTGATTTTCTGACCAACCGGCCTCTTTCAGCCAATATTTCACAAATTGGTTCATCCACCTTGTAAACATGTTGCCCTGCAACTTCTGGCGTGTTGTCTGAATAGACACCATCGGCATTCACCAGATTCAAGGTAGCAATGCCATATTGATTGCCGACGGTAAAATCTTCCACACCATGATCAGGTGCAGTATGAACCAGACCGGTACCGGCTTCAGTTGTAACATGATCACCCAGAATAATCGGGATTTTTCTGTCTGCAAAAGGATGCATCAGAACCTGATTTTCAAGTTTTTTACCATTAGCTCTACCAACAATTTGATAGTTCTCCACTTGCCAGCGAGTCATAATATCTTCAACCATATCCGCTGCTACAATCAATCTTTCTTTACCTTGTCCTAATCTCGAATCACCTTCACTATCCACATCCACTTCAACCAAAGCATATTCCAGATCGGCATGTGCAGAAACTGCCTGACTGGCTGGCAAGGTCCATGGCGTTGTTGTCCAGATCACAACACTCACTTCTCCCTGTCCTAAATCACCTGACTCAGGATTGAATTGATTGAGAATACCTTCAGAATCAATTGGTGCATAACGTACATCTATAGAAAGAGAAACCTTGTCCTGATATTCAACCTCGGCTTCTGCCAAAGCAGAACCACCGACAACACTCCAGTAAACCGGTTTAAAACCACGGTGTAAATGGCCGTTATCAACAATGTCCGCCAATGCACGGATGATGTCTGCTTCAGATTCGTAATTCATGGTTTTGTAAGGATTTTCCCAATCACCCACAATACCCAAACGAATAAAATCTTTCATTTGTCCCTGAATTTGCTTTTCCGCATATTCACGGCACTTTTGACGAAATTCAGCAAAAGGAACTTTGACGCCCGCCTTACCGATTTTCTTTTCTACACGATGCTCAATCGGTAAACCATGACAATCCCAGCCAGGAATATAGGGCGAATCAAAACCACTCAAGGTTTTACTCTTAACAATGATGTCTTTCAAAATCTTGTTAACGGAATGGCCTATATGGATATCACCATTGGCATAAGGAGGACCATCGTGCAATACAAATTTTGGACGGCCAGCACAGGCCTGTCTAATTTGTTGATACAAACCTGACTTGTTCCATTGCTGCAAAATTTTTGGCTCGTTCTGTGCCAGATTGCCACGCATTGGAAAATCCGTTTCGGGTAAATTTAAGGTCGGTTTGTAGTTACTCATTGTTTTGTTTTCCGCTTTCTATATCTTCAATTAATTTGTTTGCCTGTTGAACATCTTGTTCAATTTGCCGCTTTAATTCATTAATATTTTCGAACTTCTGTTCATTGCGAATACCGGCGACAAATTCAGCCGTCAATTCTATCCCATATAGATTTTTTCTAACACCCAAAAGATGCACTTCTATACGATAATTACGACCGTTTACCGTAGGACGAATGCCACAGTTGGCAACACCCCATGATTTTTGCTCTATTCCCTCTTCTGTCCAGCTCGCTTTAACCAGAAAAACACCTGTAAGAGGCAACTTTTTTCGCTTTACTGCAATGTTAGCCGTCGGAAAACCAATGGTTCTTCCCAATTGATCACCATAAACCACTTTTCCGCAAACTGAATAATTTCTTCCAAGTAAATTACTGGCAGATTCAAGGTCATGCAAAGCCAGCTTTTCACGGACTAAAGTACTGCTGACTCTTTCAACTTCCTGCTCATCTGATTGAGCATTGGGTTGCGTAATTGTCGAAGTCGGTTCCAGTGTATAGTAATTGTCTGACATACTCTCCAGTAATTGATAATTACCCTGCCTCTGATAACCAAAATGGAAATCATCTCCCACTACAAGATGTTTGACATGAAGTTTGTCGATTAATATTTGAGAAATAAAATCTTGCGCTGGCAAGTGACTTAAATAGGCGTTAAACCGCAAAACTAAAACTCTGTCGATTCCAAGCGTTCTGAGAAAAATCAGTTTTTCCCGAAAACTGGTTAATCGTGCCGGACTATCTTCTGGTGAAAAAAATTCTCTCGGGTGCGGCTCAAACAAAATAACACATGACTGAACCTTTAATTCTCCGGCTTTGGTTACCACCTGATTCACAATAGCCTGATGACCCAAATGCACACCATCAAAATTACCAATAGTGGCAACACAGGGCGCTTGCTTGTTCTTCAGATTAATTAACCCACGAATTAATTGCATAAACTTTTAATCACTAAAACCTGTCCATTTTGATGTTGACCGCCTTATCAAAAATGAAAAGAAAGATTTAAGAAATAAGAAAGTGCGGCATTATATACCAGTCAAGCTAACACTTCGACACTCTTCATTTTTTCTTAAAGCAGCCCAATGATGATCAGCTATGACGAAAATCTTTGGATTTCACTCCCGACAAATAAAGAGATGCTGCATACACAGCAATTGAACCAAAAACTACCAGCACAATTTGTTGAATTCGTGCCAGCAAATTCCACTCTCGCCATACTTCAATATCACCAACAAAATAGGCTATAAAAAGTATTAACATCAAATTAGCAAATCCCAAACGGGCAAACCAGCCAATCCATTTACCATCTGAAACAAACACACCATCCCGTTTAAGATTGATAAATAAAAGACTCGAATTAACTATCGCTGAAATTGCAGTCGCCAAAGCCAGACCAACATGGGCAAGCGGATAGAAAAGAATTAAATTGAAAACCATATTGGTAACAAGAGCAATGACTGCAATTCGAACTGGCGTTTTGGTGTCTTGTCGAGAATAGAATCCGGTTGCCAGCACTTTAATCAGCATAAATCCCATTAATCCAATAATGTAGGCTTTTAAACTGAGCGAAGCATAATGTGCAGATTCAAGGGTGAATTCTCCATGTTGGAAAACCGATAACATCACAGGCTCAGCCAACATAAAAAGTCCTGCAGTTGAAGGAAGTCCAATTAAAAATACCATTCTCAAACCCCAGTTTAGGGTTTCGTTGTATTCCTTCTGACTCTTGCTGGCATGTTGTCTGGACAGTAGCGGCAAGATAACCGTTGAAATGGCAATGGCAAAAATCCCAAGTGGAAATTCAAGCATACGATCAGAATAATAAAGCCAGGTGATGCTACCCTCTTTTTCCAAAAAGGATGCCAGAACGGTATCCAGCAACAAATTAATTTGAGCAACGGAAACACCAAACAAAGCTGGCCCCATTAATTTTAGAATTTTTTGAACACCTTCAGATTCCCATCCCCATTTAGGTTTTACTAATAACCCTTCTTTCCATAAAAATGGTAACTGGAACAATAACTGGATAACACCGGCAGCAAAAATCCCCCACGCCAGCGCATGGGCAGTAACATCAGGTAGAGCTGGCGTTACAATAACGGCGGCTGAAATCATTGAAATATTCAATAAAACGGGGGTAAAAGCTGGCACTGCAAAACGGTTAACGCTATTCAGTACCGAACCTGAAAATGCCGTTAGTGAAACAAACAAGATATAGGGGAAAGTGATTTTCAATAGCAACGAAGCCAACTCAAACTTATTATATTCTCCCACAAAGCCGGGACCAAAAAG
>JAOUOC010000223.1 GCA_029880585.1 Gammaproteobacteria bacterium | reverse complement strand
TAACTAATTTGGGTGGCAGAACCAGGGATGCCAGCATTCAGGTTATTTACGACAGGGTGTTTAATGGTTCTATGCCAAACGTCAACGCCACTTACCCATTCAGCGATGATCCCTATACACAGTCTTACTATGATAAAAGAACATTGCTTGACTGGATAAACATGGGTGCGCCAGAGAATTAGAGAGAGCAAATGAAACAAATATTACGACTATTGATTGTGTTATCTTGTATCGGTTTGACTGCCTGTACTACGGTTCAACCCTGGGAAAGAGGAAATTTGGCCAAAGCGAATATGGCGTGGCAACCTGACCCGCTTGATGCACAAATAAGAGATCATATTTATTTTGCAAAAGAAGCCTCCAGTGGTGGTGGCAAGGCAACCGGTGGTGGTTGTGGTTGTAATTAATGAGACACATACGGATACTTTATCAAGATTGATTTAATAATATTATGAAAAACAAAAACAGCTTTTTATTAGCATTAACTTCGTCAGCATTGGTTTTGCCAGCCTATCAGTCTCAAGCTGCAACTGCGCCTGAGCGCTCAAAGTTTAGTTATCAGTTTTCCAGCTATCAGGAAGATAATACTGAGGCATCGAAAACCTTTGGAGGTGAATCCGAGCGTTATAAGATTGATGTTCATCAGTTTAAATTGCTTAAACCGATTAATGATGAATACGTGGTTACTCTGGATTTGCAAACTGAATCATTAAGTGGTGCTTCTCCCTGGTTTACCGAACTGAATAATGCCGGGCAACCTCAATTGGTGATGAGCGGTGCGAGTATCAGTGAAAGCAGGACTGATTTTAATGCCAGCATCAGACGTTATGACACCAATAATGAAATGGGATTGAGCATTTCCAATTCCAGTGAAAATGATTATACATCCACTGCCTTTGGTTTTGATGGTGTTTATGAGCTGGAGAACAAGCATACAACTATTAATGCAGGATTTGGCATCTCCAATGACGAGCTTACGCCAACACAAAAATTGATACCAACCAGTGTGACCTATGCAGAAAAAGATACCTCCTCATGGTTTGTGGGGGTCGGGCAAGTGATCAATCCAAATATGGTTGGACAAGTCGGTTTAAGTTTTACCAAACACAGTGGCTATTTGACTGATCCATACAAAAAGAATGATGCCAGACCAAATGAAAGGGTGATGTGGGCATTAAATGGTGGTATTCGATATTATGTCGAAGATTATGATGCAGCCTTGCATGCGGATTATCGATTTTTTACGGATGATTGGGGTATTGATTCTCACACCATTACAGTCAGTTGGTATCAACCGATTTTTGAAAATTATGATCTGGTTCCTACCATACGTTATTATTCCCAAAGTGAAGCCGATTTTTTCAGTAATTCTGTTGATTTTAATCAAACCTATTATGCGGATGATTTCCGTTTATCTGCCTACAGCGCTATAGAAACGGGTCTTAAATTGAAACAGAAATTTAATGATTGGGCATGGTCTGCTTCGGTCAATTATTATCAATCTCAGGAAGAAACCAATTCTTCTCCCGGTTTGGTCAATTTTTTCAGGTATTCGTTGGCAATTGAATATAGTTGGGATTAAAATTCCCAATCTATGCAATTATTTACTTTTCATTTCAAAGCCATGGGCGGGCCTTGCAAGGTCTGCGTTTATGAAAATGATGAATCAATTGCCGAAACATTATTTCAAAAAGCTCAGGCTGAAGTCCTTCGGCTAGAAACAAAGTATTCCCGATACCTGTCAGACAGCATCATATCTCAAATCAATCAGTCAGCCGGACAAAATGATTCAATACTGTTGGATGAAGAAACGGCTCAATTATTAGCCTTTGCAAACACCGCGTTTCAACAATCTGATGGATTGTTTGATATTACTTCAGGTGTCTTGCGTAAAGCCTGGGATTTTAAAGGTGGTAACTTACCCACACAAAATCATCTGGATGAACTTCTTCTTTTGGTTGGTTGGCAAAAAGTAGCGTTTTCAGGTTCGCATATACGACTACCAGTAAAAGGAATGGAAATTGATTTCGGTGGTTTTGTGAAAGAATATGCCGCAGATTGTGCCATTTCGGTGATAGAGAAACATATGTTGGGTAAACCAGTAAAAGCTTTGGTTGATTTGGCAGGCGATATTGCCGTCACTTCTTTTGCGAATCAGGAACCCTGGTCAGTCGGTATTCGAGATCCAAAATCGTCAGAAGAGGCCTTGGCTGCAATTGGTCTTGAATCAGGTGCTATAGCCAGCAGTGGTAACTATGAACGATACATTGATAAAGATAATCAGCGATATTGTCATATTCTCAATCCTCTAACCGGTTGGCCAGTACTTGATGGCTTGGCCAGCGTATCTGTAAAAGCCGAGCAGTGCATGATAGCTGGCGTTATTTCAACGGTAGCCATGCTAAAACCACGAAAAGAAGCAGAAAAATGGTTAAAAAGTCTGGGATGTATTTATTTAGCAATAGATAAATACAACGAAATTTCAGGCACTTATAAAAAATAATAAAAAAAACCATATTTTTTTAAAAATATTTTCAATTTTGTTGAACTTTGAAGAATGTCCCTAGTCCTAGTATCAACTAATGTGCATATCCCTCAAAGTTGTTAGTTAGTCGGATGTCGTTTAAATCAGTTTTGACAGCATCTCCGATAAGTTTAAGCCGCTATTTATAGTGGCTTTTTTTTGTCTGCAAGAAACTGGTGTATAATCGCAAAAAACCTATAAAACTTCATAAGGATAAACCTTTGAAAAAAGTGATCACTTTCGGCACCTTCGATATCCCCCATGTTGGCCATGTCAAAATTTTAAATCGCGCCAGAGAATTGGGCGATTATTTAATTGTAGGGGTTTCTTCAGATGCGTTAAACCAAAGCAAAAAAGGTCGTAAGCCGGTTTATAACCAACAGGAAAGAATGTTTTTA
Organism: Gammaproteobacteria bacterium; assembly: GCA_029880585.1. Taxonomy (GTDB): domain Bacteria; phylum Pseudomonadota; class Gammaproteobacteria; order Enterobacterales; family Kangiellaceae; genus Aliikangiella. The sequence goes on along the minus strand of JAOUOC010000223.1, from coordinate 1,414 downwards.
ATGCAATCTTTTAAAGGGGTTGATGAAGTTTTTCTGGAAGAGTCACTGGAAGAAAAACGTGATTATATTTTGAAATATCAGGCTGATGTTTTGGTTATGGGCGATGACTGGCAAGGGAAGTTTGATGAGTTCAAGGATATTTGCGAAGTGGTTTATCTGCCCAGAACGCCTTCCATTTCAACCACATCTGTTATCGAGGTGGTTAGAAGTGATGAGTGGGAGAATAAATAGTTAATAGTTAATAGTTAATAGTTAATAGTTAATAGTTAATAGTTGCGAGTGCCTTATCTCCGTCTTTCTGGCGCAGGCCAGAATCCATTTATATAAGAAATCATGTCATAGCGAGGAGCTTGCGACGTGGCTATCTCCCAAAGGCTATTACTTATTAAACTTCACACGCTGCAGGTTGTGGTTAGCGGAGCGCCAACAATGACCCTATGGATATACTCATACGTTACCGAGATGTTTGGCGGATGATGCTTAGCTTATCCTCCCTACGGGGCTAAGTAGAGAAATTAAAGTCCAAAAAACGGCTTCATTCATTTGTTCTCTCCATTGGTTAAATATATCCCCCAAAGCTTGATATTACTAACTTCGGGATCTTTAAAATCATAACTGTTGCCTTGTATTATTTTTTCAGAAATTTGTTTGTTATAAAAAACAAAAACAAGATCATCTTTCTTTGAATACAAAAATAAGCCTTCTTGAGTGATTTTTGTTTTAGAGCCACCTTTGAATATTGAGTCTGGATACTGTTGTTTAACAAGTTCCAAACTATCGCCGGCTTTTACTCCTTTGATTGTGGTAAAGAAAGGATCCGTTATTCTAATCTCTGTAACTACACCATTATCTGAAAATAGTGAAACTCTGGAATTTAATGATAAGGTTAAAAACCATTCCTGAGTATGGCCGTCGGATGTATCTTCATCCTCAAAATCTCCAATGCTGATTTTGCCCGAGTAGCCCTGTTTCAATTCTTCAATGGTTTTTCCAATTAGATGCCTCGGTAATTCTTCGCTTAGACTAATAAGGGAATAGAAGATGGAAGCAATAACCATAAAGTAAATAATTGTAAGTTTTAAATTGGTTTTCATTTATTCTTATCTTTGTTGTGACAACAATTGTATAAGGCTATAACAATTCATTCAGTCTGGCAATGGCTAATGTTTTCTCGACAAAAAGTGCTTATATGAAGTTTCTGTTCCCTTGCTTTTCGCCATCTGCTCTGATATCAATACATCGAGACAAAACGATAAAAAGAGAACAACGATGTTCAATACCAGTATTTTAAAACAGGTAATCAAAGACGAAATCAGTTTGTTAACTTTTCGTCCCTTCAAATTTAATCCAGATTATTTCAAATATTATCTGACGTTAGGTTTGCTTTTTACCTGGCTGGCGGGTGTTGGTCGAT
>JAOUOC010000047.1 GCA_029880585.1 Gammaproteobacteria bacterium | reverse complement strand
GTTAGTCATACCGCCAGTAGAAGTTGCCGCGGCCAGATTGCCTTCTTTATCAAGTGCAACCGCACCAACAGTACCGAATTTTTTGTCATCAGGCCAGACTTGCTCATTTTCAACCTGAGCTGTCTTCTTACCTTTTGACTCGTTTAAAACTTTTTCAATTTGTTTGTAGCGTCTTTCTGTATGAAAATAGTCAGGAGAGACAAATTCCATGCCAACCTGTTTGGCAAATGTTTCTGCACCTTCACCAGTCATCATGACATGAACGGATTGATCCATTACTGCCGCTGCCAACTTAATCGGATTTTTAACAGTTTTAACGCCCGCAATAGCACCAGCATTTAATGTTTTACCTTCCATAATAGAAGCATCCAGCTCATTGGTTTTTTGATGGGTAAAAACCGCACCTTTACCCGCATTAAACAGCGGAGAGTCTTCCATAATGATAATGGCTGCCTGAACCGCTTCAACGCTGGAACCGCCATCTTGTAGAACCTTGTATCCTGCTTTCAAGGCTTCCTGCATTTTTTCGTGATATTGCTTTTCCAGTTCTGGGGTCATATTTGACTTGAGAATTGTTCCTGCTCCACCGTGAATAGCGATGGCAATCTGGTTTTCTTTAGCGTGAAGAGAAAAGGAAAAACAGATCAAAAAGAGAAAAATAGCTTTAATTTTCATAACAGCATTAACCTATAGATCGAAAAGGGAGTGTAAAAATAACCAGAAATAGGGTAAATTGCAATCTGAGAATTTTAATAGCTTTGTTTCAGGCTTAAATGGTTGGACTTGTTTTAAACTATCAAATTGTGGTTTTATGCAGGTTTGCAGTATGATATTCACTCGGATCAAACATTCTTGCTTATAAGCAAATTGTATAATTATTAATATTAAGGGTAGAAAATGGCGATTGAACGTGGAAATTTTAGTACTCGAATAGGGTTTATTCTGGCTGCTGCCGGTTCTGCGGTTGGATTAGGAAATATCTGGAAATTCCCATTCGAAGTTGGTGAAGGCGGTGGGGCTGCTTTCGTTGTTATGTACTTGGCCTTTTGCTTTATTTTGTGCTTCCCGGTGCTGGTGGCTGAAATTGCCATTGGTCGAAAGACACAAAAAAATGCGGTTGGAGCATTTGCTGCATTGGGCTTTAAAAACTGGTCTGTAATAGGTTACCTGGGATTGGTTAGTGGTGTATTGATACTGTCATTTTATAATGTGGTAGCAGCCTGGGCTTTTGGTTACTTTGTTGAGATGGTCACTGGAAATTTTGGCATTGGTAACGAGTTTGGAGAGTTTACCAGCGACTGGATAACAGTTGGTCTATACAGCATTATCTTTATGAGTGCGACTGCCTTTATCGTTGCAAAAGGCGTGTCTGGTGGTATTGAAAGAGCAGCTAAGATTCTAATGCCAACACTGTTTGTAATGATCCTCTGTTTGATTGTTTACGCATTGACCTTACCAAATGCTTTTGACGGTGTGAAGTTTTACCTTGTTCCTGATTTCAGCAAAATTACTGGTGATGTAGTTTACTCTGCTTTGGGACAGGCTTTCTTCTCTCTTTCTTTAGGAATGGGTGCATTAATTACTTACGGTAGTTATGTTTCGAAAAATGACAACATTGTTAAGTCTGCCGCGCAAATCACACTGGTTGATGTCGGTGTTGCTGTATTGGCTGGCTTTATGATTTTCCCATTGGTATTTTCACAGGGCATTCAAACCGATGGTGGACCAGGGCTTATTTTCGTAACCTTGCCAGGTGTTTTTGAATCTCTGGGTTCAATGTTGGGCGTTGTTGTCGGCAGTTTATTCTTCCTATTGTTATCTTTCGCAGCACTAACTTCTACTATTTCACTGCTGGAAGTGCCAACCGCTTATATGGTTGATGAACATAAGATAAAACGTTCAAAAGCCACCTGGATTGTGGCCTTGATTATATTTGCTGCTGGTGTTCCTTCAATGCTGTCATACGGCGCAGTTGAATCTCTGGGGCAGTTTGTTAAGCTACCAGGAATTGAAAATCCTTTACCATTTCTTGATTTTGTTGGGTTAATAGCCAACGACACTTTCTTGCCTTTAGGTGGTTTCCTGATTTCAGTATTTACAGCCTACATCTGGAAAAAAGAAAACTTTAATGCAGAATTGGCAAGTGGTGACTCATCAATCAAGGGCAGCTGGTTGCAAACTTACGTGGATATTGCCATCAGTTATATTTGTCCTGTGATTTTGGGAATTATCTTCCTGGTAACAGTATTGGATAATTTTCTGGGCATTAAAATATTGAGCCTGATTTTAGGTTAGTTATGATTCGGGTCGATTTTCGGCCCATTTTTTTAAATAGGAGTCTAATGTGAATATGAAGAAACTCATTGTTTTTTCACTGGCAGCAAGCCTATGGGCATGCGGTGAAGAGCCGGCTCAGAAAATTGAAGTCGAAAAACCAAAACCGGTTTATGTATCAACTTATAAACCTTTGCCTTCAGAGGAATTTGTACTGAAAGGTGCAACTGTCCTAATCGGTGATGGTAAGCAGATGGACAATGCTTCTGTTTGGGTCAAGGATGGAAAAATTCATGCGGTTGGTTTGGATATCCAGCCACCTCAAGGTGTTAAAGTAATTGGTGCTCAAGGTCTTTGGGTTACACCAGGTATTATTGATGTACATTCACATTTAGGTGTTTATCCTTCACCTCGCCATGAAAATAATGCTGATGGTAATGAGATGACAGCACCTGTAACTTCAGAAGTATGGGCTGAACATGCTGTCTGGACACAGGATCATGGTTTTAATCTGGCAAGAGAAGGTGGTATCACAAGTCTTATGATATTGCCTGGTTCGGGTAACCTGATTGGTGGTCGTGGTGTTACATTGAAAAATGTGCCATCTATTACTGTTCAGGGCATGAAATTTCCAGATGCGCCCCATTCCTTAAAAATGGCATGTGGTGAAAATCCAAAACGTGTATATGGAAGCAAAGGCCGTAGTCCAATGACACGAATGGGTAATGTGGCCGGATACCGTGCCGCCTGGATTGATGCTAAAGATTACATGAAAAAATGGGATGACTATTACGAAAAAGCTGAAAAAGGCGAAGACGTTGATCCACCCAAGCAAGATTTGAAGCTTGAAACTCTGGCAGAAGTTTTGCGAGGTAATATTTTGATTCATAATCATTGCTATAGAGCCGAAGAAATGGCCATTATGATTGATATTGCCAAAGAATTTGGATATCAAATATCAACTTTCCATCATGCGGTTGAATCATACAAAATTGCCGATTTACTGGCGGAAAATAACATCTGTTCGGCCATGTGGGCTGACTGGTGGGGCTTTAAGCATGAAGCTTATGATGGTGTGAGAGAAAATGTTGCTATGGTTGAAAAAGCCAAAGCTTGTGCCATTGTACATTCAGATTCCGCTATCGGTATTCAGCATTTAAATCAGGAAGCAGCCAAGGCGCTGGGCGCAGGTAACAAGCGTGGCATGTCATTGGAAGCAAAAGATGCTATCAAGTGGATCACTTTAAATCCTGCTCAATCTATGGGTGTTGCTGATCGAGTCGGTACTTTGGAAGCGGGTAAAATGGCGGATGTGGTTGTCTGGAATCAAAACCCGTTCAGTGTTTATGCCAAAACATTGCAGGTGTATATCGATGGCGCTTTGGTTTATGACCGAAACGATCCTTCCAAAAATGCGGTAAGTGATTTTGATTTAGGCTTGACTGATCCGGAAGGAGAAAGATTATGAGATTTTTTAAAGCACTATTAATTTCATTGGTTGTACTATCAACTTCTTTGTCAGCAGCGGCAGAAAGTTATTTAATAAAAAATGCAACCGTTTACACTTCAACGGCCAAAGGTAAAGTGACTAATACTGATGTGTTGGTAGAAAATGGCAAGATTGTTCGTGTTGAGCAAAACATAAAGGCTACAGGTGATGTCGTTGAGCTTGATGCTACGGGCAAGTTTATTACCCCTGGATTAAGTAATCCTTCTACCAATATGGGATTAGTTGAAATAGGTGCGGTTTCAAGCACGGTTGATGCTGCCACTATTGAGCACAATATGGGAGCCGGCTTTAATGTATCGACTGCGATTAATTTCCGATCAACCATACTTCCACAAAATCGTATTAACGGTTTGACTCGCGCTGTTGTGTTACCTCGTTCCGGCGATTCTATATTTGCCGGCCAAGGCTCTGTTATTGCTTTACATTCCTCTGCAAAAGGTTTGTTAAATGATAACGTAGCGCAATTTGCATTGTATGGTAGTGATGGTGCCAGAAAGGCGGGCGGTTCAAGAGCTGCTGCAATGCAATTGCTGGAACAGGCCATTAATGAAGCAAAATATGTCAGAGCCAATCCTTCCCGTTTTTATGAGGGTGGCAATTGGCAATTCAGTCAATCTTTGAATGATTTGAAAGCGCTTTATCCGGTATTGGACAGAAAGGTTCCATTAATTATTGCGGCTGATCGAATGGATGATATTTTGCGTATAGTCAATTTGGGCAAAAAACATAATATTCGCATTGTAATCGCTGGTGGTGGTGAAGCCTGGCTGGTTGCCAAAGAACTGGCTGCAGCTAAAGTGCCTGTCATTATTGATCCAATTAACAATATTCCCGAGTTTGATTCATTGTCTGTCAAATTTGAAGGTGCTGGCATTCTTTATGATGCCGGGGTAAAAGTATTGTTAACCGGTGGCGGTACACACAATGCCTATCTGGTGAGACAGTCCGCTGGTGTAGCGGTTGCTTTCGGTATGCCAAAAACTGCAGCAATTGAAGCCATGACTATTAATAATGCTGACGTATTCGGTATTAAAAACTATGGTCAAATCAAGGCCGGAATGGATGCTGATATAGTGGTTTGGGACGGCGATCCACTGGAATTGACTTCCAATCCTGATCTGGTTTTAATTCAAGGTGAAAAGCAGCCATTAGTTTCCAGAGCGACAAGATTGCGTGATCGTTACTGGGATTTAATTGGTAATCAAAAGCAAGGATTCGTTAAATAACGGATCATAATGATTTAAAACGAGCCAGTACTGGCTCGTTTTTTGTTAACATCAAGTTTGTAGGTAACTCAATAAATATAAGGTAACTCAATGACCACTGACACAAAACAACCCAGTTTGCTGGATGCGCTTATTCCGGTTCTTTCTCTTGTTATTATGCTTGCATTTTCAGTTGTGCTTTATGGCGAAGATTCATCCTATGGCGCCAATCAGATAGCACTTCTTATGGCTGCAGCTATTGCCATGATAGTGGGCTATAAAAATGGTTATTCCTGGAAGGAGTTGGAAGCTGGTATTGTTAAAGGTATTTCCATGTCATTGGGCGCTATTTTAATCTTGCTGATGGTGGGATCACTGATCGGTACCTGGATATTGTCAGGAACTGTTCCCACCATGATTTATTACGGGTTACAAATACTAGATCCTTCTTATTTTTACGCTGCCGCTTGTATTATTTGTGCGCTGGTATCAATCAGTATCGGTAGTTCATGGACAACGGCTGGCACCATTGGGGTTGCCTTGATAGGTATAGCAGTCGGGCTTGATTTATCTTTACCAATGACAGCGGGAGCCATTATTTCCGGTGCCTATTTTGGCGATAAAATGTCGCCACTTTCTGATACGACAAATCTTGCACCTGCGGTAACAGGAACCGAATTATTTACCCATATTCGCCATATGGCATGGACAACAGGTCCCAGCATTGTATTTGCGATTGTGGTTTTTCTGGTGATTGGTTTAACGGAAGATGTTTCAGATTCAGCATCAGGACTGACTCAAACGTTGGCGGTTTTTGACAAGAATTTTTCAATTTCATTGCTTTCTTTAGTGCCATTATTTGTTGTTTTATTTTTGGCCTACAAAAAAATGCCTGCCTTCCCAACATTGTTTATCGGTGCCCTGTTAGGCGGTCTTTTTGCTGTGTTTCTTCAGGTGGATTCCACCGAGCGCATGGTCAGTTCCAAACTTTATTCCTGTGAGGCCAGTTCAGAACAAAGCAAAATAACCAGTTGTGCCATTTCTTCGGTGAGTACTGAAAATTCAAATACGACTGCCGAGTTCGAATTGCTGGTCAATGAAGAGTCAGTAAGCGCTAACCTTGTTTTGACAGAGGGTGATACTTCACAAACTGTTGTATTTGATAACAAGGGAGAGATAATTAATATCGAAGCCAACAAAAGAAGTTATTTTGTTACCGCGATAGATGCTATCTGGAGAGCTATGGCCAGCGGTTATGTGTCAACGACTGGTGATGCAACAGTCGATAAGTTGCTTTCACGTGGTGGTATGGAAAGTATGTTAAATCCGACAGTCTGGCTTATTTTATGTGCCATGACTTTTGGCGCCATTCTTGAAACCATTGGTTTATTGCAGCGATTGGTGACAGGTGCTTTGAGCATGGTCAGAAGTACAGGATCCTTGATCACAACGGTTATTGCTACCTGCATAGGAACCAATATTATTGCTGGCGATCAGTATATTGCCATTGTGCTACCTGGTCGAATGTACCGGGCAGAATTTAAACGAAGACAGTTACACCCCAAAAATCTTTCTCGGGTTTTGGAAGATTCGGCCACTATTACTTCGCCGTTGATCCCATGGAATACTTGTGGTGCTTACATGGCCGCAACTTTGGGTGTATCAACATTTGCCTACTTGCCATTTTGCTTTTTTAATCTGGCGAATCCGATTGTCTCTATCATTTATGGCATTATGAATTTCAAGATTGAGAAAATTCAGGAAAATGAAGAGAGCGTGTAAAGAATGGAAAAGAAACTTTATTCTATACTCGGCAATTCACAAAAACTTGATGGTGGCGCAATGTTTGGCAATGCGCCAAAAGCTATGTGGCATAACTGGGTTGAGGTGGATGATCAAAATCGTATTGATCTGGCTTGCCGTGCCTTATTAATAAAAGAAGATAATAGAAATATTTTACTTGAAGCTGGTATTGGTGCTTTTTTTGAACCCAAAATGAAAGAGCGTTTTGGCATTGTCGAATCTCATCATGTGCTTCTGGAGTCATTGGCAGAGCATGGTTTGACGCACGAAGATATTGATGTGTTGGTCTTGTCGCATTTGCATTTTGATCACATTGGTGGAATTTTAAGTGAATGGCAAGAAGGCGTAGAGCCCAAATTATTATTTCCTAATGCCAAAATTCTTGTGGGTAAAGAAGCATGGGAAAGAGCTTATCAACCGCATTACCGTGATCGTGCTTCTTTTGTACCTGCATTGTTACAGCCATTAAAAGACAGAGATGAAGTCTATCTGGTGGACAGCGAAACACATCCGGTGTTAGGCGAAGACTATCGTTTTCATATCAGCAATGGCCATACGCCAGGCATGATGTTGACCGAAGTTTCCATGCCATCCGGGCCAGTTGTTTTTTGTGCGGATTTAATTCCTGGTGCGCCCTGGGTTCATCTACCCATCACCATGGGATATGATCGTTTTGCTGAACAGCTTATCGATGAGAAAGAATTGTTGTTGAGCGATTTACTTGAAAGAAAAGGACGATTGTTTTTTACCCATGATGCAAAAGTTGCTATGGGACGTTTGGATAAAAATGAAAATGGCAAATATTGCTTGAGTGAAACCCTTGAGCAAGTTAAAAATATTGAAGTTTGATAGATATTAGTAGTGAGGTTAATATGAAATCAGTAATAAATGTTCTGGCAAAATTATTATTTGTCAGTTTAGTCGCCTTAAGTTCTTCAGTGGTTTCCGCCAAGGCAAAACCTTTCGATGACAAATTCAGACAGCTGGATGAATTGTTGCCCACACCTAATACTTATCGTACGGGGTCAGGCGCACCAGGTCATCAATATTGGCAACAGCGAGCTGACTATAAGATTAAAGTCGCGTTAAATGATGAAAAGCAGAGCATTACCGCTTCTGAAACGGTAACCTACTATAATCAATCGCCCGATCAATTAACCTACCTTTGGTTGCAACTGGATCAAAATAGATTTAAGGCTGATTCAGATTACAAAAAAACCAATAGCGCTTCTTTTCAATCCAGCGAAAAAGGTGGCAGCAAAACCAATTTCAATGCCTATCGCATGATGGTGGAAAGTGACAAGTTTGATGGCGGCTATACCATTACCAAAGTAACCGATGCCAATAATAAAAAGCTGCCTTATGTAATCAACAAAACCATGATGCGAATCGATTTACCAAAAGCTTTAAAACCAGGCGAGCAATTTGTATTTAATATTGACTGGAACTATCAAATTCGTGAGCAAAAAGTATTGGGTGGACGTGCCGGTTATGAATATTTTAAAGAAGATGATAATTATCTTTATGAAATTGCCCAGTGGTTTCCAAGAATGGCCGCTTATTATGATGTTTACGGTTGGCAAAACAAGCAGTTTTTAGGTCGTGGAGAATTCACGCTGGAGTTCGGTGATTATGATGTGGAAATTACCGTGCCATCCGATCACATTGTTGCTGCTACTGGTGAATTGCAAAATCCCGAGAAGGTATTAAGCAAGGTTCAGCAACAAAGATTGAGAACGGCTAAAACAGCCAGCAAGCCAGTTATCATCGTGACTCAAAAAGAAGCAGAAGCTAAAGAGAAAAAACGCTCCAAACAAACTTCAACCTGGCACTTTAAAGCGGAAAATGTAAGAGATTTTGCATTTGCTTCAAGCCGAAAATTTATCTGGGATGCGCAAGGTTTCCGTTCAGGTAAAACTGATACCATGGCGATGTCCTATTACCCTAAAGAAGGTAATCCTTTGTGGGAGCGATATTCAACAGAATCGATTATTCACACCATGGAGCATTACAATCGATTTAGTCTTGAATATCCGTATCCGGTTTCCATTTCTGTGAATGGTCCAGTTGGCGGTATGGAATATCCGATGATTACTTTCAATGGTCCACGTCCTGTAAAAGACAAAAAGACCGGTGAACTCACTTATTCCAGAAGAACAAAATACGGTTTGATCAGTGTGATCATTCATGAAGTTGGTCATAACTATTATCCAATGATCATCAATTCTGATGAAAGACAATGGACCTGGATGGATGAAGGGCTTAATACCTTTGTTCAATTTCTTGCCGAGCAATACTGGGAAGAGAAATATCCTTCCAGACGTGGCCCCGCCAGAAAAATTGTGGAGTATATGAGTAGTGAAAATCAGGTGCCCATTATGACCAATTCAGAATCCATTCTGCAATTTGGTAACAATGCTTATGGCAAACCTGCAACAGCTTTAAATATTCTTCGTGAAACTATTATGGGCAGAGAACTGTTCGATTTCGCCTTTAAGGAATATGCCACCAGATGGCAGTTTAAACGTCCTACACCGGCTGACTTTTTCCGTACAATGGAAGATGCGTCAGGCGTAGATTTGGACTGGTTCTTCCGTGGCTGGTTTTACACTACAGACAATGTTGATATCTCTATCGATAAAGTAACCGAATATACCGTTCAGTCAGGTGATCCGGATAAAGACAAGCCTTGGCAAAGAGACAGATTTGATGAAAACCCTCAGGATATATCTGATATTCGCAACAAGGATCTCAATAGAAGAGTGGATAAAAAACAGGAACTGAAAGATTTTTACAACAAACATGATCAGTTTACACCAACCAATGCGGATAGAAACAGTTATAACCAGATGGTAGCAGGGTTGGAAGATTGGGAAAAAGCCTTGTTGGAAGCGGGTGGAAAAATGGTGGTAATGGATTTTACCAATCATGGTGGATTGGTGATGCCAATTATTCTGAATATTACCTATACGGATAAATCTGTAGAATACTTTAAAATTCCGGCTGAAATCTGGCGATTAAATCCACAAAATGTTTCCAAAGCGATCATTCGTGACAAAACAATTCAATCCATTGAAGTTGACCCTTATTGGGAAACGGCAGATGTGGATGTGACCAACAACCATTGGCCAGCCAAACTGGTTAAGACACCACTCGAATTGTTTAAAGAAAAACAGCAAAACATGATGAAAGATTACAATGCTGAATTAAAATCTATTAATGATGAAGCGGAACACAAGGGTGAAAAATAATCTTTCCAAATGGTTAAAAGTCACAGGAATCTTGATGGTTCTTGTGACTTTTGGTCGCCTCTCTGCGCATACTTATTTTGAAGGTATTAGCAGTATGACGGTCAACCAACGTAGTGGTAATCTTGAAATAGTTCATCAGTTTACCACTCATGATTTGCTGGTTGTGCTGGCGCAAAAATACGATCAAAAAGTAGAAATAGAAAGCGCCAATTTTGAACCCTTGTTAAAAAACTATTGGCTGGAAAATTTCAATTTATCAAAAGAAAATCAATCCTTAACCATCGACTGGATTGGTGTTGAAGCAGGTATTAACCACACCACTATCTATCAGGAAGTGAAAGGTTTGAATGAGTTAATCGATGTGGAAGTAACTCATCAGATATTAATGGATCTGCATCCTGAACAAATTAACCGACTCAATTTTGCTGATGGTCAGGAAAAAGGCACGAAGATCTTTAATCGGCAGACTAAAACTGCTGAGTTTTGAGTTGTTTATCACGAACAAAAAAACCATCAGATCAGAATTAATAGGAAGTAAGTTATTAAGCATAGTCTGAGTCAACGATATTTTCTTTATCACTCCATGTAAATAAGAAGTCATAAGCAAATAAAAATGTGAGTATTGACTTAAAGTTTTATATCAGTTTAAGATAACCATTCGGTTAATAACAAAAAACATGAGAAGTATAATGAAGTACCGTAATATTCTGATTGTCTTAATTACATTTTCAATTCTTTCTGCTTGTGGTGGCGGAGGCGGTGATAAAAAAGAGAAAGAACCTCCACTTTCAGTAACCCTTAGCAAATCTTCAATTTTATTTGAAGGTGAAATAGGTCAAGATTTGCCTGCATCTCAAACTGTTGACTATTCTTTTGTTGGTGATGATGCTTTAATTGGTTATCCTCCAAATGTTCCAGAACCTGATTGGTTAATTGTAAGACAAGTGTCTGGAAATAATATGGCGGGAACTCTGGAGTTTGAAGTTAGGCCAATAAAATATGAAATTGGTACTTTAAGAACTATAGTCAGGTTTGTAACAGGGAAATCCGATGGTTCAGAAGTGATTTATAAGGATTTAAATATTAGTTTCAAAATTAATCCACCCACTGATGAACCAAGATTTTATGTGGCAAACAATGGAATTGCACTCGTTAAAACTCTGGAAACAGAATCTTTGTCCAAAACAATAGCTATTAATTCAAACTATGGGGCTTCGCCAGTTGATATGGTCTTTTCAAGCGATCAAAGCTGGTTAAGTTATCAATTTGATGGAGAGTTTTTGACAGTAAATGCTGACCCAACAGGTCTTGCTGAAGGTATGCATTATGCGAACGTCAGTATGACAAGTAATACTGCTCCAATGGATAAATATGTTGAGAATATTCGGGTGGGTTTATATATATTGGGAACTAATGAGGTTAAAGAGCAAGATTTATCACTTTCAGGCAGCAGCTCAAATTATTATCTGGCCAAGGATCCCATTCGTCCATACATTTATTTACTTGGAGCAGGCACAGGAATATCAGCATATAATGTCTACACATCCAGCCTTGAATTTGTGATGGAAAGCCCGGTTGGAGTATCTTTCAACTCATTGACAATAAGTAATGATGGCAAAAAGTTATATGCGATAGTTGAATCGTCTTCTGGTGTGAAAGCTATGTTACATACTCTGGATTTAGATTCTAAAACATGGCTAAATTCAGTTGAAATTTCTGAAGGTAGTTATAGCGGAAATAGAGATTTTGTTGCAGTTATTAGGCCTGATGCCAGAGAGTTGCTATTTGCAGTTCCTGGATTTCTAATCGATATAGAAACTGGTGTTGTGTTAGATAAACTTAGAGTGTATGGAGAAGATCCGATTTGGAACAGCTATAAATCATCTAAGGATTATGCTTTTACTTATGGTGATAGATTAATGTTCTCTGGCAGTTTTTCACAACCTACAGATATCTATAGAACAGCATTAGGCGCGGTGTTAAATACAGATATTGTTACTACAAAGACATTCATAAAGTTGGATGATTATCGTTTGAGTCAAACAAAGGCTTTTGCAATCAATAAGACAGGTAATCTTATGGCTTTTGCGATAGGAACTTCTGTGCATCTTTATCAATACGATAGCAATGGTTTTGCAGAAATTGGACAGCTTAGTTTAGGTACTGTTGCTGTAGAAGATGTGGAAATTGATGATTTTGATAATATTTATATAGGTGGTGGTGATCAGGTTAAGGTGTATAATTTTAGTGGTGATTTTATTGCTGAATACTCTGGAACATCAGGTTATTCATTTACTTGGTCAGGTGAACATGGAATTACGATTTCATCTGATGGTCAAAAAGTAATAATTCTTAAATCATCCAGCAATTCCATTATTACCTCATATTCCACAATTAAATAGTGTTTCATTTTCCCCTGTTCCATCAGGAGTGGGGGAATTGTGAATGCTACATACACTTGTGATCCTGTTCACAGCTTGATGTTTGATGTGGGTACTTGTGGCCTCTTGTCTTTACATTTTATCTTACCTTGATAGAATCTGGCGATTATCGATGTTTTAGTCGTCTTGATAGTTCATTCTTTGAGTGTAGAGTAGAAAGTTGTATGAATAATATGTCTACGAATAATAGAACCACCCGTTTAAATTTTCTGATACTGTTCACTGTCTTCATCTTTTCTGGATGTGATACGGGGACACCGAGTTTTCCAAATACACAATATACTTATTACAAAGACACTAAAAACATTATTGATACTAATTGCTCAACTTGCCATTCCAAAGGAAATCCTGCTGTTGAAGGAACAAAAGGCGATTTTTCACTGGAAGAATATCGTGATGTATTAGCCAAGCGCTCAGCAATGGTCTATAGCATTGAAACTGGTAGCATGCCACTTGGTTTTCCGCTCTCCGTCAACGATAAGGCTATTATGCTTGATTGGCTAAATGGTGGAGCGCCAGAGGGTAATCCAGGGGATTTTGTTAAATCACTGGATTATTTTGCTGATGCCTTGCCAGTATTTTATGAAAGCTGTATTAGTTGTCATGGACAGGGCAATGCCTTGCCATCCTTGATTGATTATCCAGCGGTTTCCAATTATTTATCACTATTACCCAATAAAAATGCCTTTAACAATTTACTGTCAGGCTTTTCACAGGATATGAACCATGGTGCGCTAATGGTAACCCAAGCCTCGCTGGACACCTTGTCACAATGGGTTGTTGATGGTGTTGCTGAAGGCTCAAAGCCTTTTTATGAAATGCCAATAAAAGGTATTCTTGCAGATAATTGCACGACATCTTGCCATAATCCTAATGCCTCACAAGGTGTCGATGATTTGACTAACTATGCTGTATTGTATGAGAAGTTATATGTTGATACTGCTGGAGAAACTGTCGTTAATACGGTAACTTATCAAATTCAAAACAATCACATGGATGGACAGGGAGCAAGTTTAACGATATGGGATAAGGCCACAATTGAATACTGGATCAATGATGGACCTCCAGTACCTGTTAGTGATCCGGGTCCAACACCAGCAAATATTGCATACAATAACGGGATTAAGCCGATTATTGATAAATATTGTGTGGGCTGTCATGTTCCAAACAATTTCCATAATACTAATGGACGTAAACCGTTAGCCAGTTACCAGCAATTAACTAATTTGGGTGGCAGAACCAGGGATGCCAGCATTCAGGTTATTTACGACAGGGTGTTTAATGGTTCTATGCCAAACGTCAACGCCACTTACCCATTCAGCGATGATCCCTATACACAGTCATACTATGATAAAAGAACATTGCTTGACTGGATAAACATGGGTGCACCAGAGAATTAGAGAGAGCAAATGAAACAAATATTACGACTATTGATTGTGTTATCTTTTATCGGTTTGACCGCATGTACTACGGTTCAACCCTGGGAAAGAGGAAATTTAGCTAAAGCGAATATGGCCTGGCAACCCGATGCACTTGACGCACAATTAAGAGATCATATTTATTTTGCAAAAGAAGCATCCAGCGGTGGAGGCAAGGCAACCGGTGGTGGTTGTGGTTGTAATTAATGAGACTCATACAGATACTTTATCAAGATTGATTTAATAATATTATGAAAAACAAAAACAGCTTTTTATTAGCATTAACTTCGTCAGCGTTAGTTTTGCCAGCCTATCAGTCTCAAGCTGCAACTGCGCCTGAGCGCTCAAAGTTTAGTTATCAGTTTTCCAGCTATGAGGAAGATAATACTGAGGCATCTAAAACCTTTGGAGGTGAATCCGAGCGTTATAAAATTGATGTGCATCAGTTTAAATTGCTTAAACCGATCAATGATGAATATGTGGTTACTCTTGATCTGCAAACAGAATCATTAAGTGGTGCTTCTCCCTGGTTTACCGAACTGAATAATGCCGGGCAACCTCAATTGGTGATGAGCGGTGCGAGTATCAGTGAAAGCA
>JAOUOC010000222.1 GCA_029880585.1 Gammaproteobacteria bacterium | reverse complement strand
TAAAGAATCTTTCTCTCAGGGAACTTTGGGTTCAAAAATGTGGGGAGAAATGACGCCTAAACAGCATCAGGAATTTATCAATGGTTTCATCAATCGTGTAATTGGTAAGTATGCCAAAGGAATTGCACTTTATGATGGTGAAAACTTTATTTTTGAAGATGCTGAATTTAGCACTAAATCAAGCAGTGCCAGAGTTAAAAGCTCAATGGAACAATCCGGTTCAGAG
This sequence comes from Gammaproteobacteria bacterium, assembly GCA_029880585.1. Lineage (GTDB taxonomy): Bacteria > Pseudomonadota > Gammaproteobacteria > Enterobacterales > Kangiellaceae > Aliikangiella. Next base: position 4,189 of record JAOUOC010000222.1, on the reverse strand, counting down.
CCTTTGGATATATATTACTATCTTTCTCCCGATTCAGGTTCATGGTTGATAACCAACATTAATGTTTCTGGTACAGACATGAGAAAAAGTTACCGCAACCAGTTTCTGCCAAGAATAAAGGAAATTGGTATGGAAAAATTTATTGAAGAGCTTAATACAACAAAAGAAGCTGAATAGATTAGATAATCCCAAATTTAACATTAAAAACCGCCTTATTTGGCGGTTTTTTTGTGCTCAAATTCGACATAATTTTATTCTTTCCATTGCCCGGACTTTTAATTCTTTGTTAGACTTCAGGCTCAATAATAAAATTTAAAACAGAATTTCATCTGTCAATATTAATAAAAAATATCTCAGAGGAAAGTAAAATGACAACAAATTCATCCGCGTCAACTCAAAATATACCCAATGATTTAACCAAGCCTACTGCCAAATATCGAAAGCATGCATGGTATGCCGTTTTTGGTTTGCTGCTTTTTGTGGTTGTCTATTTTTCATTGGCATTCTGGTTTTCATGGAGCGCATACAAAATGTTTGTGTTGGCTTCTTATGCAAGCAAACCTTTGGTGATTTATCTTGCAGCGGGATGTTCTGCTTTTTTAGGCATTTTTATGTTCAAGGCCCTATTTTTTATTCAGCATGATGACAAAATTAACGACATTGAAGTAAAAGAGCAAGATCAACCTGAGTTATTTAAATTTCTGCACAAATTGGCTGATGATACCAGTGCACCAAGACCTCATCGTGTCTTCCTGTCTAATCGAGTCAATGCCTGTGTATTCTATGATTTATCAATATTGAATTTCTTTTTCTCTTCCAAAAAGAATCTGGAAATTGGACTACCTTTGGTCAATGCCCTATCGCTGGGTGAATTAAAAGCAGTTCTGGCGCATGAGTTTGGACATTTTGCTCAAAAATCCATGTCTGTTGGCCGCTGGGTTTATGTGGCACAGCAAATAGCAGCTCATATTATCGCCAAAAGAGACTTTCTCGATTCATTCCTCAATGGCTTGTCACGCTTTGATATTCGCGTTGCCTGGATTGGATGGATTATGCGTTTGATTGTTTGGTCCATTCGTTCATTAATGGACTCTCTTTTCTCATTAGTCGTCATTGCGCAACGTGCATTGACGCGAGAAATGGAGTTTCAGGCTGATCTGGTGGCTGTTTCCGTCACCGGAAGCGATGCATTGATCCATGCCTTGTACAAGCTTCAGGCTGCAGATGAAACATGGGAAAGAACCATGGGATTTTTGAATTCAGAGATCGGTTCCAAACGCTCAATTAAAAATTTATTTGAAGTACAAAAAAATATCGCCGAAAAGATACGTTTTATTCTGGATGATCCTGATTATGGCAAGGTAAAGGATATTCCGGCAGAAGCGCCTGAAAAACATCGATTATTTAAAGATCAAATTGCTCAGCCACCAAAAATGTGGGCAACTCATCCGGAAAATAATGAGCGAGAGGAAAACGCCAAACGCATATATATACCATTGTCGATCGACCCTTCTTCTGCCTGGTCAATTTTTGCTAATGCAGAAACACTGCAAATTAATGCGACAGAAAATCTGTTGAAAGATGTTGAAGCCGAAATTTCAAATCCGGAAGAAACAATAACAAATCTGGAAAAATTCTACGGCGCCAGTTTTTTAAATCCGCAATACAAAGGCGCGTATCTGGGAAGAGACTTGACCCGACACGTCAATAACTGGCAAGAGTTGTACGATTTAAATTCCAATACCGACCATGAAAATTTGTTAAAGCAAATTTATCCCCCTCAATTAAAGCAATTACTGAAACTCAAAAGGAAATCAGATGATGAGTTAAATCAGCTACTTGCTCTAAAAGCCGGACACCTCAAGATCAGTGGTGGTGTCATTAGGCATCACGGTAAAGAATATAAAAAGAGCGATTTGAATGACTTGATAGAAACACAGAGAAAGCATGTTAATCAACTGGCTGAAAAAATTTATACCCATGACAAATCATGTCGTTCCGCACATCTTTTAATTGCAAAAAAAATGGGTGATGAATGGATGCAATATCTTTTTGGATTACTAAGAATGTTGCATTACGCAGAACATACTTTTGCTGAGGTTAGCGATGTTAGAGGACTGCTTAACAATGTTGTTGCTGTTGCATTGGCTGATGGAACAGTCAGTTCCAGAGAATTGAAAAAAGTGATTAAAACCGGCGAAGAAGCCCATCAAGTTCTATCTGGCGTATATGGCAAGGCGCATCTGCTACAACTTAATGAGCATATACTCAAGAAGTTAAATATTGCCTCCTGGGCTGAACAACTGGGTGATTTTACTATTCCTTTACCTGATAAATATAATATCAATGACTGGATGAATGCGATTGACAGCTGGTTTGATAAAACTTTAGGCGAACTATATTATCTACGCCAACTTGCTCTGGAACATCTATTAGATACGGAAACCTTTCTTCGCATAAACTACAAAGCAGGTAAAACACCGGAGCTAAAGCACAAAAACAATATAGTTCCAGAACAATATACCAAACTGGTTTATGGTGAGGAGCGAGAGTTGCAAACCAAACTTGGACTTTGGGACAGATTCCATACTGCTGACGGATTGCTGGGGAGTTTTTTGAGAACAACTGTTTCTCTTGGAATTGTTGGAACAGTGCTCTGGTATAGTTTCCTGTTTATTTAATGAGGAACTTACTGGTTTAAAACAAAAACGGGAAATCCAAAACAGATTTCCCGTTTTTCATTAAGGATTTTCTTCTAGCCAATCACATCGACCTTCATATAAGGTTTTAGTACTTCAGGTACGCGAACCTTTCCATCAGCCATTTGATAATTTTCCAGTACCGCAACCAAAGTACGACCAACAGCCAAACCAGAACCATTTAAGGTATGTACTAACTCAGGCTTACCTGTTTCCGGGTTACGCCAACGCGCTTGCATTCGTCTGGCCTGAAAATCAGTCATGTTACTGCAGGAAGATATTTCACGATATGCGCTCTGACCTGGTAACCAGACTTCAATATCATAGGTTTTACTTGAACCAAAACCAATATCGCCCGTACATAAAACAACCGTACGATAAGGCAATTCCAGCATCTGAAGAATTTTCTCTGCATGGCCAGTTAATTCATCCAATGCCTGCATGGAAGTTTCCGGTTTTACAATCTGTACCAATTCCACTTTTTCGAATTGATGCTGTCTGATAAGCCCTTTTACATCCTTACCATAAGAACCCGCTTCACTACGAAAACAAGGTGTATGACCAGTCATTCTCATAGGCAAAATATCAGCCTCAACAATGTCATCTCGCACCAGATTGGTTAACGGTACTTCTGCTGTAGGGATCATGTAAAGTGGCTTGCCATCCTGTGTGGTTCCCTGCACATTAAACAGATCTTCTGCAAACTTTGGCAATTGTCCCGTTCCGAATAAACAGTCTGGACTAACAAGATAAGGCACATAGGTTTCCTGATAGCCATGCTGCTCTGTATGCGTATCCAGCATCAGTTGAATCAGGGCACGGTGTAATCTGGCAACGCCTGCTTTCATTACGGCGAATCGAGAACCGCTTAATTTGGCTGAAGCGGCAAAATCAATTCCATCAATCGCCTCACCAATAGTCGAATGATCTTTTGGCTCAAAATCAAACTGTGGAATTTCGCCCCACTTTCTGACTTCTACATTATCATCTTCGGATTTACCATCAGGCACATCATCGGATAAAAGATTAGGTAAACCCAAAAACAAATCATTCAGTTTATTTTGAGCATCTTCAAATGCGTCCTTGGCTTCTTCCAGTTTTTCACCTAAATTGGCAACTTCATCCAGCAATGGCTGAATATCATCGCCCGCTGCTTTGGCTTTACCGATAGCTTTGGAGCGACTATTACGCTCGTTTTGCAGTTCCTGAGTTTTTACCTGCAATTGCTTTCGCTGTTCTTCCAGATCCAGATAGGCTTGCTTGTCAAATTGAATGCCTCGCCTGGCCAAATTGGCAATAACATTATCTAAATCAGTTCTAAAAAGTTTGGGGTCGATCATTACTTAATCCAAAATACCTAAAATATTATTGTTAACCTTAATGGGCTGCTATTCTACCACCAAGCCACGCGCCAACAAATACACAAATAAGACTTAACAGACAATTTGCCAGAATATTAATCATTAATCGCAAATGATCACCCTGATGAA
>JAOUOC010000221.1 GCA_029880585.1 Gammaproteobacteria bacterium | reverse complement strand
TTCTTTAGATTTCAACACACTACACCACTTTTTTGATCTTGGCAACAGGATATTATATGCACTCAGGCAATGTATCTTTTTTTTGATCAAAAAAACTTTCTTAAAATCAATAAGTTAAAAAATAGCTTGGCGGTGTATCACTTTTTTTCTTGCAAAATACTACTTGTGCAAATAGTTGTTTGCAACCTGCCACTCCGCTTAATTTCAAAATACTGATTCTCCAAATTCGCCGACAAATGTTGGTTATGTGATTTTTCAACTTAATACCTAGTTGCCGAATATATTTGAAACTATATATGAGATGGAACCAACAGCTATAATAGCCCCTATAATCTGAACGAACGGATTTCCCATCGAACAGGCAGTACCCAAGCCGCTAAAAAAAGTCGTAACACCTACCTCAAGGCCTGTCGTCCCTTTCTCTAATGGAGATACCTTCTCCTCTTCACTTTTTCTTTGTAGATATTCCTCATTTTTTTTCTTTAATTCATCTTTTGTATAAGGCGCTTTCTTTTTATTTACCTTGTTGTAAGCCATCAAACATTCAGGGCACTGCCATATTGGATTTTGCTCATCACCTTTTCGAACATGTCCACATGCTCCACAAACAATAGTGTCCGTTTTCTTTTTATCTACATAAGGTGCGTCAGTTTCTTTTTTTAAGATTTTTTTCATTTCCTTGTACCACATAACCGTTATTATATGCACTCAAGCAATTTATCAATTTTCTTCTTACAGAATCAAATTATCAAAGCCTGCCACTCCGCTTAATTTCAAAATACTGATTCACCAATCCCACCGACAAATGCTTGGGCACACTGTCCATAGCAATCACACCCTGATGAGAAAGGCGACTATGCAAAAGTTCTCTTTGTCGGAGATAATTTATTGTCTGCGCATATTTCAAAGCATCATCAAGCTGCAAAATTTCTCCATCAAGCGTATCCACCAGAACCTGCTCTTTCAAATTGGCCAGCATCACCAAATGATGGCGTCTAAGCAAACTTACCGCCATATTGACCTCTTCTTCATCCTCGGCTCTGACGTTGGAAACAATAATAACAAGCGATCGTTTTTTAAATTGAGCTGTTAAATTACCAACCGCTGTCACCAGATCGGAAGCTCGATTAGTCGGTTGCAAATCATAAACCTGATTGAGCATGGCATTAATGGCTGAAGGCCCTTTTTGTGGCAAAAGGAACAAATCCTTACCTCCAAAAATAGACAGCCCAACCGCATCACCCTGTCTGAGCGCTATGGATGATAACAATAGCACTGCATTGAGTGCCTGATCGAAATGAGACAACATGCCATCTTTGGTTCTCATTCGTCTTCCTGAATCGAGAAGAAAAATAACGTTTTGATCTCTTTCCTGCTGGTATTCCTTGGAAATCATCTTGCCGGTGCGCGAACTGGCACGCCAGTCAATTTGTCGCAAAGTATCGCCCTGCCGATACTCACGCAACTGATGGAATTCAAGACCATCACCTCGCTGCTGTCTTAAGCGAATACCCAACTGTTGCGTTTGTTGCTCCATTGCCAACAACAAATAGTTTTGTAATGCGCGGTAATTGGGATAGATTTTGGAAAAACTTTTACATTCAAATTTGAATCTTTTAACCATCAAGCCAAAAAAGCTTTCAACCCACAATTCACAGGTGTCCATTTGAAGACCACCACGTTCCAGTGCTTTTAATTGATATTTAATTTCAATTTCTTCTCTTGATGACAATTTGGCAAATTGATTCAGATTTTTTGTTTTACAAAAATCAGGAACATGATCAATCACTTCAAATCTTGCCAGTCGGCTGGTGGGATTTTTAATGTCGAGCACAACGTCAATATAACTGTTAACGGGTAAGGTTAATGCAATTTTGCGTCTAACTTCGATATCCCTGAATTGTCGCAAACTCATCCATTCAAATATAAAAAATACCAGCAACATCAACCCGCTTCCGATCCAGATTTTTTGGCTCAGATAAACATTACTTTCCTGAGTTTCGAGAAAGTAATTCAGGCGTAATCCGGTGTCTATCAATGCAATAGACATCCAGATAACCAATAAGAATATGCCGCGTTTGCTAATTTTCATATTTATCTTTTATTTTCTTGGTGAAGGTACCTGTTCAAGAATATCGTCTATCACCTGAGCAATACTTATCCCTTCAATTTCCAATTCGGCAGTTAATACTATCCGATGTCTTAATACCGGAAGCGCAACTGATTTAATTTCTTCAGGCGTAACAAAGGGAGTACCTCTTACCAGCGCCAATGCTCTGGCAGCTCTGATAATGGCAATACTTGCCCTTGGGCTTGCACCCATTTGAACACCTGACCAATCTCTGGTTGCTGCGACAATTCTCACTGCATAATCAAACAAGGCATCATCTACAGTAATGCTGGCAGCCAATGTCTGAAGTTGAATAATGCTTTTTGAATTGGTAACCGCTTTCAGATCTCTGAACAAAATTGAATCATCAATTTCATTGGTTGTAATAACCTTTACCAACAACTTTTCATCGGCAAGCGAAGGATAGCCAATGTGAATATTCATCAGAAAACGATCAAGCTCCGCTTCAGGTAGAGGATAGGTACCTTCCTGCTCCAATGGATTTTGTGTCGCCAAAACCATAAAAGGAGAACTTACAGGGTGAGACTCGCCCTCAATAGTGATCTTTTTTTCCTGCATAACTTCAAGCAAAGCCGATTGCGTTTTTGCTGGCGCACGATTGATCTCATCTGCCAACAATAAATTGGTAAATGCAGGCCCCTTTTTCAAATGAAAAGATTCACTTTTTGGATCATACATAGCATGACCAGTGACATCACTTGGCATTAAATCCGGGGTAAACTGAATTCTTGAGAAATCGCCATCAAAGCTTTTTGCTATTGATCTCACCAATAGCGTTTTGCCCAATCCGGGAACCCCCTCAATCAACAAATGTCCACCAGCAAAAAGGCAAGTAAGTGCCATCTCTACGGTTCCCTTTTGTCCTATCAAAGCCTTGTTAATATTGCTCTGCAAAGCCTGAATAACTTCAACGCCTTTTTTGAAAGCCGGATTTTCTTCAGGTGTATTTGTTACGGTTTCTTCTGTCATATTTGCTTCCTTATTTTCTGGAATAAGTCTACTTTACTTACAAAATCATTATGATTTTCAATTTCCTGATTAAACAATTTTTTAAGTGCTTCTATTTTAATTTGTGTGTATTGATGGATTTTTTTAATCTTGTCTGCATCAGACAATTTGGCAAATCCGTATACCTTTTTCTCCATCAATCGACTGATGTCCTGCATCATTTCATCATAAAGGGTATAGCCATCATCCAGACGATAATTGAACTCGCCAGCAGCTCGAATATGTTGCATGATTTCCCGCTGGATAGGTAACTCGTCACTGCGAATAGCGCCTTTTCTCCAGATATTACCAAACATAATCAAAAACAGAATAATGGAAATAGAGAGTGACAGCTCCAATGCATTGTCTATGATAATGCTCATCAATCCTGGCATATTCTTTTGATAAACAAACCATACCTTGTCCGAATTACCCGTCAACTGCAATAAAAACATGGCATGATCGTGTTGTGCAATACGGTAGTTTGTCCATTGATCAAAATCTGTCAAAACAGTAATCAGCCCTTCGCCCAATTCGTATTGAATCATTGAATCGGAATGCTCATTACCGCCAATAAACACCGCCTCTCCATTATCATCAATCAAATAACCATTTGAATACCACTGCCCAAAATCAACATGGGTTTCTTCATCATAATCATCGAATTTAAAGTTTGTCAGTCTTTCGTCTTCATCATAATACTCATCGTCTTCGTAAAACCTTAAACCCAGTTCATCCAGAAAAACGTCACGACTACCTTCCCGGTCATATTCATAATGCTCGGTCGCAAGCAGCACCAGATGTCCTCCACCTTCAACCCAGACTCTCATTTTACTGGTCGTACTTTGCGTCATTCCAACACGTGAACTTTGAATGAAAACCGTATCGTAATCCCCTGGTTTTTGATCAAATAATGTGTAGTTATCATATTTTTCGAATTCAAACTCTCGCTCTTTCAGCAACAACTCGGCAGCCAGAAAAGGATTAACGCTAGCTTCATAGGACTGTCCCAAAGATCGCTCATAGTATACTTTGGTATAGGTTTGAAAAAACCACAACGAACAAAAGAAATAGAGCACAGCTGCAATACAGGCAATATAAAACTGGCGGGAAAACCTGTTCATTTGTTTTCACCTATGGCGTTGCCTGTATCATCTTCACCCTGAGTATGCTCGAATATTTTCATCAATTTCGGCCATTCATGAGCCAAACCAATCACCTCATTTGCCACAGGTTGTTGATGTGCATAGGCCAACATACGCCACAATTGCGTAAGTGATGTCATAAAATTCTGTTTGG
>JAOUOC010000220.1 GCA_029880585.1 Gammaproteobacteria bacterium | reverse complement strand
ATAAATCAAAGCGTTACAACAAAAACTTTCCATATCAAATGATTTCACTTAGTGCATAGCAACAATATCATCAAAAAAACTGAAGATGATCAGAAAAATATTGCTGGTAAGACCTTTTATCAAACTTGGCAGAAATAAAGGGGTTTACAACACGTTTTTCAAAATATCGCTAGTTGATATAGCCTTAACGTCTACAATTCGCTTTACAATTATTTTTTGCGCTTGATAGTCTTGGTCAACTGTCAAAGGGGCAGTTGTTTATGGCAGTGAGCTGTATAATAACTATAGGTGACTGGTATTTTGCCATGCATGATGTACCGCAAATCAAATTATCTAATCCTTTGTCACTGCTTCCCATAACAATATTTATATATTAATAAATAGGGGTAATTATAATGAACAAACTAGGTACTATATCTTTTCTTTTAGCGTTGATAATGGCGTTGTTAGCGACTTTTGGCGTTGCAGCAATTAATGATTATATGTGGTTAATGGCGCTTTTTGGTGCTGTTTTCGCTGTAATCTCAATTGGTGACGACAATGCTTCAAATGCAATTATTCTGGCTTTAGGTTTATCAATGGCTGCTGGCGGTTTGAACGCTATACCTAAAGTTGGTGACTTCATTGGTGCTTTCGCTGGGGAAATGTCAACCTTTATGACAGCTGCTGCTTTAGTTGTAGCATTACGCTGGCTATGGAACATGGGTAACGTAATGAGCCTGAAGGGTTAATTACTGATCTGAAATTTAGGGATAAACAAAATGCCGGCTTTCGAGTCGGCATTTTTATTTCGGCACTGTTCTAATTAAAACGTCTAAATCACATAATAATAAATAGACATAAAGTGACAAACACAGCCCGCCACAACAAAACAATGCCAGATAGCATGGGTAAATGGTAAATGTTTGGCCATGTAAAAGCCTACTCCTACACTAAAAAATAACCCACCACCCAATAAAAGCCATAAACCGCCACCGGAAATAACATTATACAAAGGATATATCAATAATACTGAAAGCCAGCCCATCACCAGATAAAAAGCCAGTGAAATTTTAGGATGCTTATGCCCTACTAACCATTTAAAAATCAGTCCAGCTAATGCGATTGTCCAGATTAATGCCACACCAACAATACCAGTCCAGCCCTGAATAGAAATTAACAAAAACGGTGTATAGGTTCCGGCAATTAAAATATAAATCGAAGAGTGATCTATTAGTTTAAGCAGTGGCTTAATTTTTTCATTCGGTATGGCATGATAAACGGTTGATGCCAGAAACATAATTATCAAAGACGCTCCATAGATTGAAACGCTGGTAATTGCAGTAGCTCCCTCTGCTCGCAAGATCATATAAACCAGACCAAAAATGGCTATAACAACGCCTATTCCGTGAGTGATCGAATTGAGCACTTCCTCTTTCAGGCTATAGTTGTTTTTGATTAATTCTGTCATTCTGATTATCCTGTGAAATATCGTGCGGGCTAAAAGATGAGAATATACACCATAAACCAAATGGAAATTTTATGGTTTATTTCAAAGCGCAATTAACTGTACAATACCTTTGGTTATAATTTTGGTTTTAGTTCACGAAATATGCTTATATTTGATGTCAAAGCGTTAGAACATGACTTTCAACACGCTAATGTTAAAGAATCGTTTAACAATCTGTATCATTGCCTTGGATTTATTACTGCAATCGCCTCAAGTCCTGCTCAGATAAAACCTTCTGAATGGATAAAGCAGCTTATGCTTAATGAGGACAAAAGTCCACAATTTGATAATGATGCTCAAGCCAAGAAGTTTTCCTTAAATCTGATTGCCTGGTGGAAATTATGTCTGAATACTTTTGACAAAGGAGACACTATTTCTCTGCCAGAAACTATTGCTTTAAATGACCTAAACCAACCCAATCAGGCATTATTCGACTACGGCATTGGCTATTTGAAAGGCTACAAATGGCTATCTTCAATCTGGCAGAAAAAACTACCGCAAAGTATCCCTGAGGCAGAAAATAGCCTTATCATGTTAAACTTGATACTTGCCAGATTTGTCAATGAAGATGAAGTGGCAAAAAATGAGCCGGAACTCTATCAACAATTACCCGATATGGTCAGCTGTTTTAAATCGCTTCCACCACTTATTTCAGCAGTTGGAATGTTGGGTAAGGATTTATCTGAAATGGAAAACCCTGTCAGCGAGATAGTTGTTCCTGAATTTAAAAAGAAGACAAAACTGGTTGGACGCAATGATCCCTGCATGTGTGGTAGTGGTAAAAAGTTTAAAAAGTGCTGTCTTCATTAAGAATAATTAATATTCAATATTTAAACGGAAAGAATCTGGACATGAAAAAATTAACACTTATCATCAGCTTTTTATTTGTTTTTGGCTGTCAAAATGCCGTTTCAGGTGACAAGGTAATGGAAGAAAAGAAATCGAATACATTTCAAGGCACAGTCCAATATTTTGCTATGGAAGGTGGTTTTTATGGCATTGTTACCAACAAGGGTGAAAAGTTTTTGCCTCAAAATCTATCGCCAGAACATCAACAAGATGGTGCTGTTATAGAATTTTCAGGTGAAGTTCAAAATGTCATGACCTTTCAACAATGGGGAAAGCCCTTTAAGATCAGCAAAATAAAATTATTGAAGCCTGGCAATAAACACAAAAACCCTACCCATTGACTATCCTAATATCCGGTTAAGATAAAGAGCTAATCAATCACAGGTAATACTTTCTCAGTGTCTCCGTGGTGAATATTGTTTTTATAAATAATTGTCAGATTAATCAAACAGGTCGGGCGATCCCGGTTTAAGACCAAAATACTGAAAGGCCTTTTTGGTGGCCATTCTTCCTCTTGGGGTTCTGTGAATAAAACCCTGCTGAATCAAAAAAGGTTCCAGCACATCATCAATGGTATCTCTTTCCTCACCAATGGCGGCGGCTAACGAATCCAGTCCCACGGGACCGCCATCAAACTTTTCTATAATCGCCAACATTAACTTGCGATCCATATTGTCAAAGCCCTGATTATCAACATCGAGCATGTTTAAAGCCAGATCCGATATTTCCGCATTAATTTTTCCATCGGCCTTAACCTCGGCATAATCTCTTACCCGTCTTAATAATCGATTGGCAATTCTGGGGGTGCCTCTTGAGCGTCTGGCAATTTCTTTTGCGCCAGCAACATCAATGGGTAATCCGATAATTTGCGCTGAACGCTCAACAATGGTGGTCAGGTCCTCTATATTATAAAACTCCAGCCGTTGTACTATACCGAAGCGATCTCTTAGTGGCGAGGTTAATAGCCCCGCTCTGGTGGTTGCCCCAACCAGAGTGAAAGCTGGTAAATCCAGTTTGATTGAACGAGCGGCAGGTCCTTCTCCAATCATAATATCCAGTTGATAATCTTCCATTGCCGGATAAAGGATCTCTTCCACCATCGGGCTTAAACGATGAATTTCATCAATGAAAAGTACGTCATTTTCGTCTAAATTCGTTAAAAGTGCTGCCAAATCACCTGCTTTTTCCAAAACTGGTCCGCTGGTATGACGAATCGCTGTCCCCATTTCATTGGCAATAATATTGGCCAACGTGGTTTTTCCCAAACCAGGCGGCCCAAAGATTAAAGTATGATCGAGAGCATCTTTTCTTTTTTTCGCCGCCTGAAAGGCTATGTCCATTTGCTCACACACCTTGGGTTGCCCAACATACTCGCTAAGTGAACGAGGTCGGATGGCGCGATCAATTTGATCTTCGCTTGCTTTGGCATCGGCAGAAATAAGGCGGTCGGTTTCTATCATAATTCTATCAACAGGTGTTTATGTAAGTAGTATTCTAACCTTATTTTAATAAGAATGTGAAATGAAAAGTCATAAAGAATACATTACAACCGTCAAGTGTGGAAATCTAGTGGTAGATATTATGCAAAACAATGGAGAGCAGAAAGTTACTGTTCAATCCGCTATTAAAAAGATATTGGCGTCAACAAAATATTCTGCAAACGATAAAGAATTGTTTGACCTCAAAGAACAAAATAGAAAATAGGCAATATTAAACCATCCCCTTCAACGCCAGGCGTATCAAAGTTGCGCTTGGCAACTTTACGGCTGTGAATTTCCAGTCAGGCAATTTGTAAGGTAAGCCATTAAAACGCTTAAGTTAAGATGCCCGAAACTTTATCAGTAAGATTTCCCCTGAAATATTAACGGATGCAGATTGATTCTTGCATAAAACGGCATCACCTTGCGTGAATTTTTCACCATTAATGCTTCCTTCGCCATTATGTGCATACAGGAGCATTTGTTCAAAATTCTCTTGAAAAGCACCCGTTTTGATTGAAATTTCCACAATGAATTTGTCTTTATTCCAAATGACATTGAAATCTCTATTCGGCCCATTTTCTAGGGAGGCTGTTATTTTTAAATCGCCTGAAA
>JAOUOC010000218.1 GCA_029880585.1 Gammaproteobacteria bacterium | reverse complement strand
CCACAAAAAAAAGAGAAAAAGGTGGGAACTGAAACAACAACAGAACAAAAAAGCTAATTGTCTTTGACAAACAGGAAACATTCAAAATGGTTGCGCTGGTTGATCCTGCATTATACAGTGACAGTTCTGAAAAAGGACGTCAGGGAGATATCCATTTATTTGAGCAAATTGCTCAAGATATAAAAAGAAAAGGATACAGTATTCATCCTAATGCTTTGCCAGATTATTTGGTCACTGATCTGATTAGTCATCTGGATTCAATGAAGGACAGTCAGTTTGAGAAGGCTGGAATTGGTCGAGAGCAAAATTTAATGGTCAATCATTTTGTCAGAAGTGATGAAATCTGCTGGATTACAGGAACCTCCAAAGCTGGAATTTCATGGCTAAATTGGACGCAAGCATTACAAACTTATTTGAATCGCCGACTGTTTCTTGGTTTATTTTCATTTGAAAGTCACTTCGCTCATTATGGACCAGGAGACTTTTACAAAAAGCATTTTGATGCTTTTAAAGGTGAGACCAATCGAATCCTGAGTCTGGTGGTTTATCTTAATGCTAACTGGACGCATGATGATGGTGGTGAATTGGTGCTTTATCTGGATGAAACTGAATCATTATCAGCTCCTCAGGCAGAGACTACTCAGCTAATTTTGGATAGCCCTGTCTTGGAATCCAGTATTAAAGTGCTTCCTACCATGGGAACAGTGGTTGCCTTTCTTAGTGAAGAGTTCCCCCATGAAGTTCTGGCAGCAAATCGAGATCGTTATTCAATAGCAGGTTGGTTTAGATTAAATACATCAACAGCAGATAAGGTTGACCCACCAGTCTAATTGCCTTACTTCGAAAGTTGTTGGTATGCATTTAATGCGTTTTGTCTCGATAGGGATAGATCAACAATTGGTCGTGGATAATTTACACCGAGTTGTATATCTGCTTGTTCCAATATTTCTTTTGGTGCTTGCCAAGGTTTAAAAAGGTATTTTGTTGGGAGTTTGGCAATTTCAGGAAGATAATTTCGGATATAGTCTCCAGTTGGGTCAAACTTTTCTGCTTGTGTAACTGGATTGAAAATTCTAAAAAATGGCGCAGCATCGGCACCACAACCGGCAACCCATTGCCAATTAGCACTGTTATTGGCAATATCAGCAGCCAGCAGACAATTCCAAAACCAGGCTTGACCCAAGCGCCAGTCTATCAGAAGATTTTTCACCAGAAATGAAGCGGTAATCATTCTAACGCGATTGTGCATAAAACCGGTTTGCCATAGTTCACGCATACCAGCATCCACCATAGGATAGCCGGTTTTACCTTGCTTCCACAAATTAAACAATTCCCGATCAGCTTGCCATGGAAAATGGTCAAATTTCTTTTGCCAGTTCTGAAAATGAAAACAATTAAAGTCATTCAAAAGATTGAGATTAAATTCACGCCAAATCAGGGAGCGAATAAATTGCTCTTTGCCTTCACTATTTGGAACAGTTTGCAAATCTGCGTAGAGCTGTTTTGCAGAAATTTCACCCCAGTGAAGATAAGGTGCAATTTTTGAAGTGTTTTCTTTAGCTGGATAATCCCGTGAGAGATGGTAGCTTTGTAAATTGTTTTCAAGAAAATCAAGCCAATGGTTTTGAGCGGCTTTTTCACCAATTTGCCAATGTGATAATAGCTTCTTTTGCCAGGGTTGGTAGTTGGCTTGTGTCAGATTATCAATTTTTATTGTCAGCCAATTAATGTTTTTTGGCTGGCTAACTGGTGGTTGAAAATGGTGATCTAATGAAGACAGATAGTTTTTATAAAAAGGAGTGAAAACTTTATAGTGATTGCCTTGTTTGGTTTTGGGTATCAATTTCTTATTGAGCAATCGGCTGTTTTCAAACTGTTTAAAAGCGATATTTTTTTTTGCCAGATCAGTTTCCAGTTGCTTGTCGAAATTATCTTGCCATGGTTCATAGGTTCGATTACAAAAAACGTACTGAATTTGGTACTGTAGACAAAGCGCTGTAATGATCTTGTCAGGATCACCATCAATGACATGAATGCGATGATCCATTTGTTCATTAAGGTTAATCAATGATTGTTGTAACCAGAAGGAGCTTGCTTCTCCTGGCGTTTGATAGATATTTGAACGATCTGGATTTGATTTGATATAGATGGGTAACAGCTGGTGTGTTCTGGCTGCTTCATTCAGCGCTGGATTGTCTGATAAGCGCAGATCTTTTCTAAACCAGAGGATTGCCTTTTTCATTACGTTTACCGGTCAATCAAAATTAAATTTGATTAATCAATTTTAGGTCTTCAGGATAAGGCTGCCAATATTGCTGAAATTTGAAATATTCATTTTCACTCTGTTGAGCATAATGCTTCAGTAGTGTCATCGGGGCAACCAGCGGAACCAATCCATTTCGATATTGATGGATTACTTCTGCTATGTGTTGACGTGATGCTGCAGGAATTTCTTTTTTTAGATAACCCAACAAATGCAGCAAGGCATTGGTTTGATTTTTGTGGCTGGCAGGTTTTTTTAGGCATGACATGAGTTGTTCAAAATAACTTTGTGTGAGCTGACTTATCTGATTTTTATTTCCGTCCGCCAACATTCGTCCCATCTCTCTGACCAAATCCTGATTGTGAGCCATTAAAATATATTTATATTGGCTGTGAAACTGGAATAATTTGTTTAAAGTAGGTGCATGAACAATTTGTTTGCGAAACTGAAAGTGGGTATAAACCCTTAAAATAAAATTTTCTCTCAATTTTGGATCATGAAGACGGCCATCTTCTTCCAGGGGCAGTAATGGATATTGTTGTTTTATGGATTGAGTGAAAAGGCCTGACACCTTTTTTTCATGAGGATGCCCATTGGCTTGATAAACTTTAATTCGCTCCAGTCCACAACTCGGTGAGTTTTTCATTAAGATATAACCATCAATATCATCAAAGCGGTTCAGATTGGCGCTAATCCCTGACATCAATTGTGCTTTCATGTCATCTGATTCACCACTTGAAAGTGTGAGTGAAGGGTTATCCGGATCGCCACTTAAACGCATGGCTGGTCTGGGAATACCAAACCCTGCCTCAGCTTCAGGACAAAAGGTAAGGTATTCAAAGTAAGGCGCAAGCACTTTTAAGCACAAGGCAGACTGTGTATGACCGCCATTGTAACGAACATTCTTTCCAGCCAAACAGGCGCTAAGACCGATTTTAATTTTTTCTACATTGTTCATAGATTCCTGATTCATTAGTTTTGCTTCAAAAGTAAAAGGCCGTAGCTCTAAGTCTAGAACATTTGTGACCATTCAGTGCAAGTTGCTATCAATCAGTTTGATAAGATATTACTATTATCTTGTTAACAGGCATGTGCTAAATTTAAGTATATGATCTTTCAGGTGATGTAAATAAAACAGATTAACAATGGATTGATGGTGAAATTGTGAAAAGAAAAATACTGTTTACAGGTGGAACCGGTTTTATCGGCAGGCATTTTATCGCTGAATATTCAGATTATCAGTATACCCTTCTATCTCGTAATCCAGACAAAGCAAAAAAGATATTGCCAGAAGAAACAGATTTTATAACCTCTCTGGATGATTTGAACTCCCTCGATGATTTTGATGTGGTGATTAATCTGGCAGGTGAGCCGATTATTGATCGCCGTTGGACAACCAGGCAAAAGCGTAAAATTGAGCAAAGCCGCTGGGAAACGACATCGAAACTGGTGGAACTGATAGCGGCTTCATCTAAACCACCAGAGTTAATGATCAGTGGTTCGGCAATCGGTATATACGGAGATACAGGCGATTCGCCAGTGGATGAAGACTCTCCAATCGATCATAGCGCTGCAAAATTATCATCAGATTTTTCTCATCAGCTTTGTTATCAATGGGAGCAGTTAGCCTTAAAAGCAAAAGACAAAACCCGTTTGGTGATCCCCAGAACAGGCATTGTACTGGATTCCCGTGGTGGCGCTTTACAAAAAATGCTGTTGCCTTTTAAATGCTATCTGGGCGCACAATTGGGTGAGGGCAAGCAATGGTTTTCATGGATGCACTTGCAAGATATGATTTCAGCACTGCATTTTTTTATCGACAATTCAGATTGTCAGGGTGTTTATAATATGACGGCTCCAGAGTCTGTCACCAATCAGAACTGGACACAATCGTTGGCAAAAGCTTTAGGTCGTAAAGCCTTTTTAAAAGTGCCTGCTTTTGGGTTAAAAATACTGATGGGTGAGTCCAGTCAGTTATTGCTGGATAGCCAGCGAATACAACCGAAAAGACTGCTGCAGGCTGGATATAAATTTAAACATCCTCAACTTGAATCGGCTCTGGTTGATCTGGTAGGTAAAAAGTGATCGTGAACTTAATAGGAGGGAAACTATGAAGAATAAAGTAATGATTGCATTGTTTTGCACGTTGCTGATTTCCTGTGTGAGCAAACC
>JAOUOC010000219.1 GCA_029880585.1 Gammaproteobacteria bacterium | reverse complement strand
CAATGCCAGAAACCCATATCAAACAAGTAAATAGTAAGAAATTCTTCACAGTATTATTTCCGCCAGTTTTGCTTAAAGTTTTAAAGCATAACCATGCCAGCAATCAGGTACATCACTATAGTAATGGCTCCAACAAACAATGCATAAGGCAACTGTGTTCTTACATGCTCTAACAGATCGCAGCCGGATGCAATGGATGAAACGGCTGTTGTATCTGAAATGGGTGAACAGTGATCACCGAATACACCGCCACCTAACACAGCAGCCAATACCAAAGAAGGCGGCATTCCCAATGATTGGATAATAGGTACTGCGATTGGAATTAAAATAGCAAAGGTGCCCCAGGAAGTTCCTGTGGAGAATGAAATTAAAGCGCCAACCACGAAGATCATGGGTGTAATCAAAATTAAGGGTAAGTAATCACCTACCAGTTGAGAGATATAAATTCCCGTTCCCAGTACTTTTAAACTGGCTCCAAGCGCCAAAGAAAGCAAGAGAATAGAAACCAGAGGCAATAGCTCAGACAAGCCATCAAAACCAATTTTGACCAGTTGTTTGTGAGTAAACTTTTTACCGGTTATCATCATAAGATAGGCAACAAGGCATGCTAAAGAGGTGGCATATAATACTGATTTCGAACCACTGCCCTTGGCAATATCGCCATCACCCGTCCACAACATAAAACCGACCATTCCAAGCACCATCGTCGCCAAGGGAATGAGCATATATCTGGCCTGTCCATGCTCTTCTTCAGGCGCTTCATCCAGATGCTCAACAGGTTTAAATTCTGAGCGAGCCAATGGTCCGAAATATTTATTGGTAAAGGCAGTATAAAAAACGATGACCAAAGTGACCAAAGCATAGAAATTAAATGGAATTGTTCCCCAGACAATTTCTGCCGCCGTCTGTTCAAACTCATAGCTATTCATCAAAGCTAAAACATAAGCGCCCCAGGCATTAAGAAGAATTAAAATACAAATTGGTGCCGAGGTACTATCAATAATGTAGGCAAGCTTGGCTCTGCTTAATTTAAACTTGTCAAATAATCCACGAGATAAAATTCCCGCGGTTAAAACACTTAAATTGGATTCGACAAATACAACAACACCTGTGAAGCTGGTCAACAAAGTAACTTGACGAGGAGATTTGGCATAGCCTTTATTAACGATATTATTGACTAATCCGTGTACCCCACCTGAAACTCGCATATAAGCCAGAAGAGATCCGATAATGGCACTGAATACCAGAATTCTGGTATTGCCCGCATCGGTGAAAACCTCCACAATACGTTCCAGAGTTTGTAACATGCCGAGGAAAACAGCACTAATTGCACCGCTCTGATCTGCTGCAGTTTCAGGACTTAATAAAAGCAAAAATTCCGATGCAAAAATTGCCAGCAGCAATGCCAAAATGACATCTTTTTTCCACACCACCATGAAAATAGCCACCAAAGGCGGCAGTACCTTAATCCACTCCATCTTAACCTCTTCTTATTTTCATCAATAGTTCAATTCAGTGAATCTGACTTTATTGATTGAAATTAATATACCATTTTAAAACCGCAACAACATCCTTTTCATTATTCCACATTCTTAACACAATAAAAAACGCATCCAGTTGTTTCCAAAAGGATGCGTAAATGACTAACAATTCAATTATTGTTATTCGGCTATTATTATATTTTTATCATCAACAAATAGTCCTTCAATTAAAATTTGAGATTGAACGATAATTGCAGACGACGTGGTTTGTACAATGCTCTTGGCTGTCCAAAAGTAGAATTTGAAGCATAAGGATCCATGTTATAACCTGTTTGATTATCAAGCACATTAAACAGGTCTGCCCTGAACTCAAAAATATAGTCTTCAGACAATTCAAAGTCCTGCGTATAATTCAGATCCAGTTGCCAGTGATCAGGACTTCTTCTACTACCTGCAGGCTCTGCATATCGAATGGTTGAACTGGAATAACCGTACAATGTACCATCCCATTTTTCCCACACATCACCAGATTGAAAGACAAAGAAGGCACCAAGATTGGCATTCCAATCAGTCGTATAATAACCGCTTGCTTTTAACACATGCGGTTTATCACCTAACAACTTACCGTATTTACCATCCCACAACTGTCTTCCTAATCCATCTGCCAGATTAGATGAACCTACGAAAAGGTTAGCATCATTGGTACCACTAACATTGTCCTGATCGAAGTTCCCGTAATATTGACTCCAGGTGTAAGAAATATTAAAAAATGTTTTTTCTCCTTCGTACTCAGCTTCAATATTGAACTCATTGTATGATGTGAAAGCACCATCCAGCTGGGCAATAACATAAGATGAACCTCCCACTTCAGCTCGATACAAATCCAGATCAGGAATATACAGACCCTTTGCAGCTATATTGGCTGGTACAGGCCCAAATGGAAAACGATCTGCTGCAAAAAAATCATTATACAAGCGAGATGCATTCGATGTATCTTCCCAGAAATTAGAACCTTCTCTACGGCGAATATGACTTCTCACAAACCAACCGCTATCAAGATTTTTAGTCATTCCTACAACAAACTCATCTATTCTTCTTGGTTTAATGCCTTCCTGAAAGAATTTTCCTGACGAGCCAGCTCGTGGGGTTGTTTCGATTATGTTACCATTAGCATCAAAATCAACATTAAGAGTTGCACGAGTATTTCTTGCCCATGATGCTGCACGTGCTAAAGAACTAACCTCAGGATTATATTGAGCAAAATTGGCAAATACAGTGTCTTCCCCATTATAGTTCCAGGTAATACCTAATCTCGGCTGAATCATATCGCTCCAGTCAATTTCATGCATTTTATATTTATGTCCTTCTGCTACTTCAAAACCGGACAAGTTATTTTTGTTAACTTTTAGTCCCTGACCATAATAAATATCATTACTCATTAAAAAGCCAATATTATAGGTAAAATCACCTGACTCAATGGTGTCATTAATTTCAAAGTTTTTAGTCTCATAAGATGAAGTAATTTCCGGAGTAGTTGCACCACCCGCACCCTGTAAACTCATTTGTTGCACTATCGCGCGATAGAAAATTGGCGTTCCATCAGACGCGTCTTGTTTAGCTCCAACAAAACTAATAGATCCCCATCCATTCGAAAGTCTGCTCAAAACTTCAGAACCTTCTTTTGACTGATAACCTATATGGAAGAAGTGTTTACTATTTCCAATATCCATCTCATGATCAAACTTTATTTCGAAAGTATCTCTATAAAAACTTTGATCATTAATAGTATGATAGCCCCCTATATGACCACCTCCTGCCCTATTACCATTTGCATCAATATATCCGTACTGGTTAATTAACGTTTGAGCAATGGCATTATGCAGATCAATATCAGCTTGTGAAAAAGTAGCAGTTGGTGCACCAGTATACAATTCAGGAACTGTAAATCTACCCAGTTGTGTAAGATTATTTAAATCCAAAGCATCCCCAATACTAGGCGATGTATTAAACAATGTATCTGGATTAGAGAAAGTCTCATAATCATACTCAGCATATTTAATCGATAACGTCGTATAATCAGAAATTATCCATGAACCATCAAGCGTAAAAATGTCTTGGTAAAAGTCATCAGAATATGAAACAGAATCAGCATCGAATGCTCCAATTGCTTGTCCTCTTGCATCATTATCTGATGTTCTTAAACTTAGATTTAACATTAAACTATCAGTTGGAGCATAGGTAAACTTTCCAAAAACCTCCTCCCTATTTCGATAGTAATCTTTTACAGGTCCATAGGCTGTTTCCTTATTTACTCGCTCAATTTCAGGGTTGTAGTAAGAACCGTAGAAAAATAAAGTATCTTCAATCAATGGACCTCTAACATTGGCTGTTAACCAGGTAGTTTCCAGTTCATTCTTAAGCCTGTCAGTAAATTTTCTGTCAGCTACAAAGTCTTTATTTTGGAACTTGTACTCAAGATTTCCTTTCCATTCATCGGTACCGGTTTTTGAAGTAGTATTAATGGCAAAACCACCAGAACGGTTAAATCCAATTGCTTTTGCTCCACCTTTATCAATGGAAACATTTTCAATATCATGTGTTGAAGGTTCAGATGCCAGATTACCAAACATTGGCAAAGAAACATCAATCCCGTCAAAACCATAAATATTATCACGACCAGAACCACCTGCTGATGGTCCCAAAACGCCATTTTCTGAATATTGAACACCAGGGATTAATTTCAACAGGTCACGATATTCCTGTCCAACAGGCAATTTATTAATGTCATCAAAATTCATTGCGTTGGTTAGTGATGAATTACCTTCTCTAACTGCTGAAGTTCCGACGATGGTTAAAACATTTTCACCTGCTTCAAGAGTAAAGTTTGCTCTTGAAGTTTGATCAAGATAAACATCTACATCGGCGGAATCAGTTCGGCCGTCAGCATGTTCAAT
>JAOUOC010000046.1 GCA_029880585.1 Gammaproteobacteria bacterium | reverse complement strand
TCGTCCTCAGAAAATAACTCAGTCAAAAATGAACTATTTAAGCTCTTCTTCCGCTCCTGATGAAGATGTATGGGCAAGACTATACACCACCAAAGAAGAAATGCGCAGTGCACTTAATCGAATGGAACCCAACAAGCGCTCAAAAGAAGTTATTGCAAGGGAATCTTACCAGCTTCGAAAAGTCGATGTAATTGACGTGAGTCCAAATGGATACTGTATCCAAATCAATGCAGAAAATTTACCTTCCAATGCACAGTCGGGAGAGATTATCGGGTTTCTTGACACGCAAAGTAAAGATCTCCATGCTGGAATTGGGCTGATAAGATGGGTAAGAAGGCTACCTAAAGATGATATCATTCAAATGGGCGTGCAAATTCTTGCACCAAATGCCCTACCTGCAAATATCCAGCTTAGAAACAGCAAGGCTGATTCCAATGAGTATCAAAAGGCATTGCTATTACCTGCAATATCAGGGGTTGGGCAACCGGAATCTATGGTAACAAATGCGTTAACCTTTAATACTCATAGCAAGATCCGAGTCATGCAGGGAAATGAAAAATTTGATGGCAGACTGTTAAAAGTTATTAACTTCACCAGTTCTGTCAGGCATTTTGAATTCGAAAAAACTGGTGAAAAGAAAAAACAGGATATAATGGAAAATCTGCTTCGAGATCCTTCTTTTGATTCCAATAACAATGACATTTCATGGGATATTCACTAGTCTTTTTTAATTCATAGCCCTTATTTTTAAAAAATATGATAGGGATGTTCAATATTTTGACAAAGGTCTCTTTTGAAGTTGGTGCTGATAGGCTACAATCTATCATCATGCTTTAAAAATAAAGCTAACAATTTTAAACAATACAGATCATCATGACATCAAAAATCAAGACCATACATTTGTTGGCAATTGAACCATCGTCCAACAAGGCTGAAGAGATAATCAGTTTTCTCAGAAACAAGGGCTATGCTGTCAGAGCTACTCAGGTTTTATCTTCCGATGAACTGGTTAGTGCTCTGGAAAAAGGCGTATCTGATCTTCTTCTGGCAAATCTTGATTACGACAAACTTTCTCCAAAACAGGCGGTTGAGAAAATATCAGAATATGGCCGAGACATCCCATGTCTGGTTCTGATGAAAGACACAGATGAAAAGCAACTGCTGGAAATAATGGAATATGGAGCAAAAGATGGTGTACCCATTGATAACGTACCGTTAATTTGTAAAAAGGCAGAAAGAGAACTTGAAGCACTTGGTTCACGACGCAAAAAAGTGCAAACAGAGCTCTTGCTTAAAGCTGCTGAAAAAAGATGCACTACGCTGCTTGATAGCTCACAGGATGCTGTTGCCTATGTCCATGATGGTATGCATGTTTACGCAAACAAGGCCTATCTCGAATTATACAATTACACAGATATTGATGAACTTATGTGCATACCTGCACTGGATACCATTGCTTCAGAAAGTCAGGATGAATTCCGGCAATACCTTAAGAAAATGTCTGCGGCCAGTGATCAACAAAGTTTCAGTTTTGTTGGCGTCAAATCTGATTCTGAAAGCTTCGAAGCACTTATGACCCTTTCGACAGCCAACTACGATGAAGAGGTTTGCACCCAGATATTGATAAGAGCTGCTGCAGATAATGCTGAACTGGAAGAAAAATTGAAAGAGCTCAGCTCACAGGATACATTGACAGACCTATTCAACAAACAGCACTTTACTGAACAGCTACAAAAAACTATCGAAGAAGCACGTGAACAAGGTAAATCCTCAAACGCACTTTATATCGAATATGACCAAAGCAAGAGTATTCTTCAAGAATTCGGGTTAGCAGGTGTCGATAAAATAACTCAGGATTGTGCAACATGGCTGGCTTCTCAGGTTAAAGATTCAAATGTATTATCCAGAGTATCGGATCATTCCTATGCAATGATCTCAAATGACTCCCCTAAAGATGTAAAAGAATTTGCTGAGCAATTATGTGAAAAAATCAGCTCACAACTCTTTGATATAGAAGGTTCTACTGTCAAATTGACCTTCAGTATCGGTATTTGCCCGGTTGGTGAAGATAGTGAAGATGCGACACAGGTATTATCTGATGCGCTAAGTACTGCTGGAAGAGTAGAACAAGGTAACGGCGTTAAACTGTTTAACAAAGCCATTCAAAGTGCAACCAGTGAAGTAGATGCAAAAATGCTTGAGGAGTTACAGGAAGCCCTCGAATCACAAAGAATGAAGCTGTTATTCCAACCTATTGGCAAAATTCATGGTGAAGAAAAACAAATGTATCAGGTATTCCTGAGAGTCAGTAATGCTCAAGGGGAAGAGATGGATTCCGGTAAGGTCATTCAATTGGCCAAAGCAGCCGGATTTGGTGAAAAACTTGATAGATGGGTTATAAATCAGTCATTACGCAGCATAAAAGAGCAAAATATCGGCTCGGACGTTCAGTTATTTGTAAACCTGAATGCCGTATCCCTGATTGATGCTGCTCTACCACAATTCATCAATAAATTATTTACGGCTGGTGGCATTAACAAAAACAATATTGTTTTCCAGATTGAAGAAAGTGATGCCGCAAACCATTTAAAAAGAGTCATCGCTTTATCGGCAGAACTACGAAAAGAAGGATACTCTCTATGCTTGTCTGGTTATGGTGGCGATCCTGAGCAAAAAGGTCTCCTTGACCAAATAGACGTCGAATTTGTAAAAATTTCTGGCGAAATCAGCAAAAACGTTCATACCAACTCTGATGATGCAGAACAAGTTGAGAACTTGATTATGGAAATTCATAATCGTGACAAGACCAGTATAGTGCCTAGAGTGGAAGAAGCCGCGATGCTGGCGGCATTATGGCCAATGAACGTAAAATACGTTATTGGCTATTACTTGCAGAAGCCTGGAGAAAAAATGGATTATGATTTCTCTGCAAGTGGCTTCTAAATCCAGTCAAATACCATAGTCAAATGGTCGAAATCACATTGATTCAATCGACCATTTGCAGCTTTCTCGACAGCAGGCTTTGCGCGATAAGCCAAACTGAAACCGGCTTCAGACATCATTTTCAGATCATTAGCCCCATCACCTACCGCCATAATTTGTTCAGCTTTAAGTGATAATTTTTTGGATAGTTGTTTCAAAAAATTTGCTTTGCTTTGTGCATCTACAATTGGTAATTCGACGTCTCCGGTTAATTGCCCTTCTTCAATCAACAGATTATTTGCCTTGACTTCATATAGCCCCATTTCCTGTTTGAGTTTATTTACAAAAGGCATAAATCCTCCTGAAACAATGGCAATTTTACATTCTTTTTGATGAGCTATCTCAACAAGATTTTCTATACCTGGAGAAAGCGGCAATGATTGTGATATTTCATCTAAAGCACAAACATCCAGCCCTTTTAAACAGGCAACCCGTGCAATCAAACTCTCACTAAAATCCAGCTCGCCTCTCATTGCCTGCTCAGTAACAGCAGCAACTTTTTTGCCTACCCCATGCTTTTTAGCAATTTCATCAATCACTTCTATTTGTATAAAAGTAGAATCCATATCAAAAACGATTAATTTTGGATTGTCATCACAATTTTCCGGCCAAAGCAGATAGTCAAATTTTGATTCAAGAACTCGTATTTTAAGATCAATCAGATCCTGATAACTGGCATAAAGCTGCCAAGCAAGATTATCTCCATTTTTCAGTAAACAAAAATAGAGCTCCTTTTCAAATCCAGAAATCAAATCAATAAAACTTTGCACCTGAACAATTAAACTGTCAGTTGATAGCAAACATAATTTATTATTTTTATTAATTTTTTTATCAACAGCCTGCCATTGTCCATTCCGGATTTGATACAACTGATTAAAGGTAACCAATGAAGACATGCTATTTGCCTGTATTTAATTTTATCATTTACCTATTGTAACCAATTTAAGCCAGTATGCCGAATGGGAGAATATTATATTGAGGCCAATTACGGAAAAACTTTGCATGCTTATCAGAATTGAAAAGAGAAAGATCATCACCTCTATTTTATTTATTGCGATATCATGACAATATCCATTTAGCTGATAACGGTTAACTTACATTAAAAATCAATCCTTGTTACAATCAAAAAATGAATGCTAATAAAAACATAAAATACATAACTCGTCCCCCCAAATTTATCCGTCAATTATTGATTCGGGTTGCCGGTTTTATTTTGGCCTGTCTTCTAACAATCTGGATAATTCTGACACTTCAAATGGAAAAGCAGTTACAGGAAAGTTCGTCAGAATATGCTATCAGCATTGCAAAACTGGTCAGCTTTAGTGCGGGTAAAATAATTCATGAAAAGGATGCCTCAGGATTACAAAAGCTGGCCCAGGAAGCAGCAGAAATTCCTTATGTTCAGTCCGTTACAATTTACTCTGTTGATGGACAAATGCTGATGGAATTTCCTGAGGCTAACGAAAAGCAAAACACATTTTCAACCGAGAATAAGTCCAGCGACACTGATGCGAAGCAAAACTCTGAACAAATTTCGGAATCGGATAGCGATGAAGAAGATAGCTCATCATCAGAAAACGACACATCCAGTACTTTGAATAAAAAAAATCAAAATGCATTGCCAACTCTTCATTCTAACAGACCCTATGTATCAATGATTGATTTCAATAATGAAAAAAAAGGATGGGTTCAGGTAAACATTAATCAAATTTTACTCGAAGAGAATTTTCGGCAATCTTTTATTAGCGCTCAACAGTTAATGGGTGTGTTTATAATTATTTTCTTTGTTTTGCTTGTTATCAGTCTTATTCAACAGGGTAAATTTGTTAAAAAATTATCCAACATAGCCAATGAATTAATTCGCAAAAATTCCCCGGATTTACCCGAAGATGAAACTCAATGGCTAGAAAGTCTTGAGCAGGTTTCACTTGATTCACCTACGCCCCAATCGCGCATTATCTATTCGGAAGCCAACTGGGTTAGTAGTACACTTGAAGAAGATAGAGTTTTTATTTATTTAATATTTTCAATGGAACAACAGGATGACGAAAAATCGGCTGAAACCCTGTCGCTAGCAGAACATTATTTGACTGAAGCTATCAAATCACATGGCTTTATGTCACAGGGCAGTGTTATTTCCGGTTGTCTTGTAACCAGTTTTTCGACCAACGAGCTTACGGACATTGTTGCAGAAATGATAGCATTGCTACATTTAATAAAGGAGTTAATGAACAGACTTGGTATACCCATTTTCACCAAGGCAATTTTGGGCAAGGGAAAAATATTAGCACTATATAATGAAAGAAACGATGTAACCGGCATTTCTTTACATAACCGTCTAATGGAAAACGTTCAACATATCTCAAGCTGTTTAAAAAGCCATGAGATTGCAGGTATTTTGACTGATAAGGATATATTTAAAGGTCTGGCTAGAGCTACAGCGATCGATAATGAGTTTTCCATACCAGCGTTTAAATTAAGTCACATAAGCGCAACTATTTCACAGCAAGCCAATCGCCAACTGAATTACATTCAATCAAAATATGATGATGAAAGCTGATTTCAGATCGCGATTAGTTATGTTCAATCTTCCAGCATCAGGCTGTCGACTTTCTGGAATCCTCTGGGCAGTTTGCTTCCTCTTCTACCTCTCTCACCACGATAATGCTCCAAATCTGCTGCTTTAAGACGCAGATACCTTTTACCGGAATAAACCAGAACCGACTGCTCAGGTGAAGCAACGATGACCGCAGCCATATATTCTTCTCTTATTTTTAATTTTGCAGCTGGTATCCCGATAATTTTATTACCCTTACCTTTGGATAGCTGAGGTAAGTCTGATACAGGAAACACCAGCATTCGTCCCTGATTGGAAATACTAATACAAAGATCATTTTGATAATCATTAACTGAACAAGGATGTAAAACCTTGGCGCCTGACGGCAAGGACAACGCAGCTTTACCATTTTTATTTCTGCTAACAAGATCTGCAAAATTGCCTACAAAACCATAGCCGGCATCACTGGCTAGTAGTAAATGTTGTTCATCATTTCCCATCAATGTTGCAATGAAAGTTGCGCCAGCTATCGGATTTAAACGCCCGGTTAAAGGCTCGCCCTGACCTCTGGCTGATGGCAATGTATGTGCTGGCAAGGCATAACTTCTTCCGGTAGAATCAAGGAAGATAGCCTGCTGGTTGCTCTTGCCTGGTGCCGCAGAACAAAATCCATCGCCAGCTCGGTAATTTAACCCTTCAACATCTATATCATGTCCCTTGGCACTACGAACCCAACCCATTTTTGACAAAATCACAGTGATCGATTCATTTGGCATCAGGTCGGTTTCACTTAATGCTCTGGCTTCTCCTCGCTCAGCCAAAACAGACATTCGTTCATCGGCAAATTCTTCGGCTGTTTCCTGAATTTCTTTCTTGACCAGTGTTTTCAATCTTGTATTTGAACCCAAAATCAATTCCAGTTGCTGACGCTCTTCTGCCAGTTCATCTTGCTCACCCTTGATTTTGATTTCTTCAAGTTTGGCCAAATGCCTTAATTTCAATTCAAGAATTGCTTCTGCCTGCACACTTGATAAGTCAAAGCGACGCATTAAAACAACTTTTGGTTTGTCCTCTTCACGGATGATTTTGATCACTTCATCAATATTTAAAAAGGCTACCAGTAAACCTTCCAGAATGTGTAACCTTTCATTGACCTTGTGTAAACGATGCTCCAGACGAGATCTCGTTGTTTCTGTTCTGAATGTTAACCATTCCTTGAGAAAAGTCAGCAGACCTTTAACCTTTGGTCTTCCATCAATTCCAATCACATTCATGTTAACTCGGTAATTTTTTTCCAAATCCGTTGTAGCGAACAGATGGTTCATTAAACCTTCTACATCAATTCGATTGGAGCGGGGAACAATAACAAACCGTGTTGGCGTTTCATGATCTGATTCATCTCGCAGATCAACAACCAGAGGTAATTTTTTGGCTTGCATTTGCGCTGCTATTTGCTCAAGCACTTTACTGCCTGAAACCTGATGGGGTAAATTGGTAATCACAATTTCACCATCTTCCATCTCATAGGTTGCTCGCATTTTTATTGATCCACGGCCGGACTCGTAAATTTTAAGTATTTCATCCTTTGGCGTAATGATTTCTGCGCAAGTTGGAAAATCTGGTGCTGGAATAATCTGGTGGATATCTTCAAGAGTCGCTTTGGGATTTTCCAGCAAATGAATACAAGCATCAGCTACTTCGCGTAAATTATGTGGAGGTATATCCGTTGCCATACCAACAGCAATACCGGTAGTACCATTAAGTAGAAGATTGGGTAATCTGGCCGGTAATATTTTTGGCTCATTCAGTGTACCATCAAAATTAGGTATCCATTCAACAGTTCCCTGTCCTAATTCTGATAACAACACCGACGCGTATTTGGATAATTTGGATTCAGTGTAACGCATGGCAGCAAATGATTTGGGATCATCTGGCGCACCCCAGTTACCTTGACCATCGATCAGGGGATAACGATATGAAAATGGCTGTGCCATCAGCACCATTGCTTCGTAACATGCGCTGTCACCATGTGGATGGAACTTACCGAGTACATCACCAACTGTTCGGGCTGATTTTTTATACTTGGCTGAAGCCTTTAACCCCAATTCACTCATAGCATAGACAATGCGTCGCTGAACAGGTTTTAATCCATCACCAATGTGAGGCAATGCACGATCCATAATGACGTACATTGAATAATTTAAATAGGCTTTTTCAGTAAATTCAGAGAGCGACTGCTGCTCTACACCTTCAAAATTTAATTCCATAATATATTTGTCTGATTTGGTTAAACGGTTACTAACATCTCATCTGTACGGCAGAATTAATCAATCTCTGCCAGATTACCCTTTTGTTCCAGCCATATTTTTCTGTCTCCAGAACGTTTCTTTGCCAGAAGTTTATCCATTAATTCAAAAGTTGTTTTTTCAGAATCAATTGTCAATTGCACCAGCCGTCTGGTTTCAGGTGCCATAGTCGTTTCTCTTAATTGCTTGGGATTCATTTCACCAAGGCCTTTAAAACGCTGTACATTAATATTGCCACGTAGTTTTTCTGCAGCTATCCGATCCAGGACGCCCTGTTTTTCATCTTCATCCAATGCATAAAACACTGACTTACCAACATCAATTCTGTAGAGTGGTGGCATGGCCACATATACATGCCCTGCTTCAACCAGCGCTCTGAAATGTCTGACAAAAAGCGCGCATAGCAGGGTCGCAATATGCAAACCATCGGAATCCGCATCGGCCAAAATACAAATCTTGCCATAACGCAGATTGGAAAGATCATCAGAACCCGGATCAAGCCCCAGAGCAACTGAAATGTCATGTACTTCCTGAGAGGCCAATACTTCAGAAGGATCAACTTCCCAGGTATTCAATATTTTGCCTCGTAATGGCATAATGGCCTGAAACTCTTTATCTCTGGCCTGCTTGGCTGAACCTCCAGCAGAATCCCCCTCAACCAGAAACAGCTCTCCACTCATGGTGTCCTGTCCAACACAATCAGATAATTTTCCTGGCAAGGCTGGTCCTGTTGTCACCTTTTTGCGAGCAACTTTTTTACCTGAGCGCATGCGCTTGTGAGCATTGCTAATGGCCAGCTCGGCCAATTTGTCACCATAGTTTGGGTTTTGATTCAACCATAGCGAGAAAGCGTCTTTAATCACTCCGGAAACAAATGTGGCAGACTGACGTGAAGAAAGCTTCTCCTTGGTTTGACCGGAAAATTGGGGTTCGGACATTTTGATAGACAACACAAAAGACAAGCCATTCCACAGATCATCAGCGGTTAATTTAACACCTCTGGGTAAACTGCTTCGAAAATCGCAAAATTCCTTCATTGCATCGATCAAACCGTTTCTCAAGCCATTAACATGAGTACCGCCTTGTGTTGTGGGAATAAGATTGACGTAACTTTCATTCAGTACTTCACCACCTTCCGGCAACCAGAATAAAGCCCAGTCAACAGCTTCTGTTTCACCTTCCATAGTGCCGCAAAAGGGCTCGTCAGGGATTTTCTCTTCATCAACTGCAGATAACTTTAAATAATCTTTAAGTCCATCCTCGTAATACCACTCAACTTTCTCATTTGTATTATTGTCAATCAGAACAATGGTTAATCCCGGACAAAGTACTGCTTTGGCGCGTAATAAATGCTTGAGTTTGCTGATGGAAAATTTGACGGTATCAAAGTACTTGCCGTTTGGCCAAAAAGTAACGCTGGTGCCGGTATTTCTTTTACCAACTTCCCCAATTTGATTAAGTGGATGACTTAAATCACCATTGGCAAATCCGATTTGGTAACTTTTGCCATCACGTTTAACCTGCACGTCCACTTTGCTCGACAGCGCATTGACTACTGAAATGCCTACTCCATGAAGTCCACCTGAAAACTGATAATTTTTATTGGAGAATTTTCCACCGGCATGAAGACGTGTCAGGATCAATTCAACACCACTGATCCCCTCTTCGGGATGTATATCAACAGGCATACCACGTCCATCATCCTGCACTTCCATTGATCCATCCTTGTGCAGGATCACTGTGATATTTTTACAATGACCTGCCAGCGCCTCATCAACACTATTATCGATAACTTCCTGCGCCAGATGATTTGGTCTGGTTGTATCTGTGTACATGCCGGGTCGCTTTTTGACCGGATCCAGACCACTGAGAACCTCAATTGATTCGGAATTATAAGAATTAGACATCGAATTCCTTATTGTTACCCTAAAACTGTTTCAAAAAAAAGCATTTAACTTACCTTTAAATGCTTTTACAGTACTTATAAGAATGATTTAAACGATTGACTGATTGTATTTGGCTGAGAAGATGTTTTCAAGCATTAGTCGACTGTCAGACTGTTTCGAAGCAAAAAAGTTGAAGTTTGCCAATTTAGTAAGGCATTAGTAACCTTTGACAGTGTAATCCACCGTATATTCCAATGTATCTATACGATGCAAAACTGTTTCAAATCGACCATCAGGATAAAGATAAAAATAGCGATACCCCGGCGCTTCCTCACCTGCAGAAAACTCTTTGGATTTTGGTCTAAACTGAACACAAGTTGAAGGTGTTGCAATCCACTCCACACCTTCAATTTTTTGATGATACCTTTGATGGATATGACCCCAAAATACCGCCTTAACCTGTTTGTGTCGCGACACAATAGCTTTTAGCTCATTGGCATTTTTTAAACCAATTTTATCTATCCAGTCACAGTCAACACTAACAGGCTGATGATGAAGACCTATAATGGTATTTTTATCCTTATAATTGGAAAGTGCCTGCTCAAGAAAATTGAGTTCATCAACCGATAATTCACCATGAACATGGTCTCTAACTGATGAATCAAGAAGAATAATTTGCCAGTTACCTGCATGTATTAATTTGGCGGGTGACACATTTTTTTCATTCATATGCTCCATCATCACATCCGGATCATCATGATTGCCAGACAACCAAAAGGATTGGATTCCTGATTGAACGAAACGTTGGGTCAGGTATTGATAGGACTCTGGAGAAGCATCTTGTGATAAGTCACCAGTTGCCAACAATATATCAGCTCTCCACTCTTCCTTATTGATTCTTTCAAAAACTGCTTCAAAACTTTCTCGGGTATTTAATCCGAGTAATTTGCCACTGGCTTCAGAAAATATGTGGCTATCAGTTATTTGAACGAGCCGAATAACATCATTTTGATTGGGCAAAATTTCAAATACAGACATTTTATCCATTATTTTTTTCCAACTGCTCTACTTTAGAATATATACAAACTTTCAAACTTTCGCCAATAAATCTATTTATCTGCTGTTTTTCATCTACAGCTCGTTCGTTATCAGTAGAAGGATATGCCGCTTTTAAAGCGCCTGGGCCAGAACCTTCCATTACTTCCATCATTCTTGCATCATGATATAACCTGACAATTACATCAAGTTGATGCGCATTACCTGATGCCAGTTTATCTTTCAGGACATTGCTTCTTATAGACAACTTTGCTGTTGTCGTATAGGTTGCTATATCGATCACCTTCAAAGACAGTCTCAATAGTTCGTTTTGCGCAACCCATTCGATGTCTTTGATTGCATCGTTCGAGCTTGCGCCCAGAACAAAACTCAACCAATCAGGCAACAATCTCTGAATCAGGGCATAGTTTAACTCACATTGAGTTATAAATTCATCCAAATCAGGGCGATACTGTGTTTTTTTTGTGCTAAAACTCATAAATTTGACTACTATTTGTACAAAAATACCTATCCTTCCACGTTAACAGACTAAAAATTATAACATCTCATTCATTTTTTCTGTTGTTAACTCAATTGCAAAAAACAACAATCTTAATCAATTGTAGCCAAACAATTGACAATGTGCGGTTTGTTTTTGTCTGGAACAATTAAGTTTCTTACAGAATTGTGAGTATTATCAACCTCTTATCTCAACTCACCACCAGCTTTTACGATTTTGCCAATTTAATTTTAACCATTGCACAGCAATAATTGTCATTGCGTTATCGAATTTTCCGG
Organism: Gammaproteobacteria bacterium; assembly: GCA_029880585.1. Classification (GTDB taxonomy): domain Bacteria; phylum Pseudomonadota; class Gammaproteobacteria; order Enterobacterales; family Kangiellaceae; genus Aliikangiella. The sequence goes on along the minus strand of JAOUOC010000046.1, from coordinate 2,985 downwards.
TTTGCAGCATTTCAAAAGCATCTTCCACTTTAATTTTATGAACTTTAATATCTTCATGTTCACTATCAAGCCCGGCATAATCAGCAAGTTGCTCACTATCTATTTCGCCTAAAAACAGCCAGAATCGCTCACTGGTTCCTCCTGGACTTACCAAATAGTCACACATTTTAATGATTCGTTTTACTTCACAACCTGCCTCTTCTTTTGCTTCCCGGACGGCGACGGCTTCAGGCGTCTCATCGGTATCAATCATGCCTGCAACCAGCTCCAGCAGCCAGGGGTGTGACTTGTTACAAATAGCTCCCGGGCGAAATTGCTCCACAAAACCCAATACTTCTTTGGTAGGGTCATATAATAGAACGGCTGCAGCATTTCCTCGTTCCAGTACTTCTCGAGTAAATTGGTCACTCCAGCCACCTTGAAAATGTTGATGAGACAAAGTGTATTTTTTTAACTGCATAAATCCATCATACAGTGTTTCACTTTTATGCAATTTAAATAACAAACTTTTTTCATCTTTCATTTTACTCACACACCGTTTTTGCTAATATCTGTTTTATGCATTTTTATTGATCTGAATACTGGTAATATTAAACAGCTTGATAGAAAATAACCAGATAGAGTTTCAAGTCTATTATCAGAATTTTGAACTTTAACTGAACAAAGCAGGTTTTAATATCAAATAGATAAAGAAAAATCAAACGACAAGTGAGTTGAAAATGAACGTTGAAAAAGCCAGATTTAATATGATTGAACAGCAAATCAAACCCTGGAAAGTCCTGGATGACAAACTGTTAGGCGCCATGGCAACTCTGCCTCGCGAAATGTTTGTACCGGACGGACACAAAAACCTGGCCTATGCCGACATCTCGGTTCCTTTGGCACATAACCAGATGATGCATACGCCAAGAGAAATTGCCCGAATGATTCAGGCGCTGGAACTTGATGGTTCTGAAAAGGTTCTTGAAATAGGTTGTGGTAGTGGCTACTCCAGTGCAGTGCTTGCAAAACTTGCAAAAAAAGTATTCAGTGTTGACATCATTCCTGAATTTATCGAACAGGCACAAAAGGTCTTAACTCAGTTAGCCATTGATAATGTCAATCTGGAAGAAGCTGATGCAGCTGAAGGTTGGCTGGTTCATGCACCTTATGATGCAATTTTGGTCACATCTGCCTTGTCTGAATTACCAGATGCTCTTAAGCGTAGTTTAAACCCTGGTGGCAAAATTGTTGCTGTTATTGGTTCAGCAGGTCAATACCAGTGTCAGGTTTTCCACCTGGATGATGAGAATAGCTGGCACCACCATGTGCTTTTTCCAATCGTTGCCAAACCCATGATCAACGCTGAAGAGCCTAATCAATTTGAGTTTTAACTCTGGTTTTCAAATTTAAGGCAAAAAATATATAAAATGGCTTGAAAGATCCATTTACAAAAATCCTCATTTATTAATAACTTAATGTTAAGAAAATGAGCCATTTGCCAGTAAAATTAACAATACTAGTGTTATCAGAGTATCAGGCCGATTTTTATTAAGCCGTTTTGCCTCTCTGATAAATAAATTATGTGATAACCATGGCAGGTAGCCCAATGAAAAAACTCTCACTAACATTTGTTTTACTGACATCTTTTACTGTATTCCCCGCTTCGGCTGACAGCCTGTTGGAAATTTATCAACTGGCTCAAAAAAATGACCCTACTTTTTTAGCCAGCGAAGCAGGCAAACAGGCTGCGCAGGAACGTATTTCACAAAGTCGAGCCACTCTATTACCTCAATTAAATGCCAAGTATTCAATTTCAGAAACTGACGACGAAGGTGATAGTGAAACAATCAATGAATCGCTTCCTGTTACTGATCCTGATTACATAAAACTAACTTCTTCAGAAAGAACATTAGATCGAAAAAGACTGACTGTTTCATTATCACAGGAAATTTATAATCATGGTTCCTGGCTTAATTTGCAGCAATCAGAAAAGCGTGCTCTGCAAACCAGCTTGCAACATGAAGCTAGCAAACAGCAGTTAATTATTCGTGTAGCCGAAGCCTATTTTAATGTGCTGGCTGCAGAAGATAATGTCAATTTTTCAAAGGCAGAAATTGAAGCCTTGTCAAAAGAGTTGGCATTAACCAAACAGCGTTTTGAAGTAGGTTTAATCGCCATTACCGATGTCCATGAAGCGCAATCTCGACATGACAGAGCTTTTGCTAACCAGATAGCGGCCCAAAACGCACTGGATAACGCCCATGAGGCTCTAAGGCAAATTACTGGTCAGTACCATAACGATTTACAAAAAGTACAATCTGATATGTTACTCAGAAATCCACAGCCAGAAGATATTCAGCAATGGATGAAAACGGCTCAGGAAAATAATCTTGATGTACAGGCAGCAAATGTAGGAATGGAAATCAATAAAAAAGGCATTGATATTAGTCGAGCGGGCCATTTTCCTACAATCACTCTCGATGCGAGCTACACCAAAACTGATGATGAAGGATTTGGGACTGGCTCAAGATATCTTGATTTTACAGGTCAAACAATCAATTACTCAAATAGCTCTATTGATGCATCTGAAACAACCTCTCTTTCTCTCAATGTTAATGTTCCACTGTTTTCAGGCGGTAGAACTAACGCACAGGTTAATGAAGCACAACAGCTTTATCTGCAAGCCTCTCATCAACTGGAAGGTGCATTAAGAAAAGCCATTGGTGATACCCGAAGTGCCTATTTGGGTGTGGTTGCTGCGGTTAGCTCGGTTAGAGCATTTAATCAGGCAGTAATTTCTTCACAAAGTGCGCTTGAAGCCACTCAGGCCGGATTTGAAGTAGGTACACGTACTATTATTGATGTGTTACTGCAAACTCAACAGCTGTTTGATGCCAAACGTCAACATGCCAGAGCCAGATATGATTACATTATCAACACATTAAAACTAAAACAGGCTGCAGGCTTGCTGACAGAAAAAGATATCGTTCAAGTTAATGGTAT
>JAOUOC010000217.1 GCA_029880585.1 Gammaproteobacteria bacterium | reverse complement strand
GTTCAACCATTTGACCTTGATAACAGGATGGAAAGACGCGATGCTTTTTGTCTGTGGAGGTAAAAACCTGCAAGGGATTAGCAACCGCATTTTCTTTATCTATTAATGTGGGTGGCGCAACATCATCAATTAAATAGGCATTTCTGCTTTCATGGCAATGATTTTTATCTGTGATAGATTTCTTTAAACCCAATGGCCAACAGATTTTTTCAGAGGTGACTTTTTCAGGCTGCTCTCTTTTACCTTTACTGGTAGCATCTTTAGGTAAGGCATTAATGATTCTATCTACAAGAGGCCCAGCCGTTCTTCGACCAAATTCTCCAGGTGACGGCGAACCATCTGGCCTTCCAACCCAGACAGCTAGCGTATATTTTTCGGTGACTGCTATCATCCAGGCGTCGCGATAACCATAACTGGTACCAGTTTTGTGAGCAATCCATTGTTGGTATCTTTTGATATAGCGACTGTTACTTCTGGGCGTAAGTGCAACTTGCGACAGAACTTCTCCAATAACCCAGGCCGATTCCTCAGACATTAAGTACACTTCCCGTTTGGGTTCGTCTATTTGATATCTGGGTCTGCCCGCCTGACCTTTGGCAGCTAAAGCTCGGTAAATACCCGCCAGTTCGTATAGTTTTGTACCAACACCACCTAAAGCAATGGATAAAGAAGGCTTTTGATCATCTGGATAATATAGCCTTAAACCTGCATTATTTAATTTGGCGGAGAAATAAGCAGGCTCAAGATAACTTAACACCTGAACCGCAGGAATATTCAAACTCTGTTGAAGAGCCTCAGCTACACTCACTGCGCCGGAATAATTCTGATCAAAGTTCTCCGGCGAATAGCGATTAAAATTAAGCGGGACATCCTGCAGTAAAGATTCAGAATGGATAAATCGTTTGTCCATTGCCAGACCATAAATAAACGGTTTTAGTGTGGAACCAGGTGAACGAATGGCTCGATTCATATCGATGTGACCATAACGTTTTTCATTGGCAAAGTCGGCCGCACCCACATAGGCCAAAACGTCCAGACTGTCATTGTCCATTAACATGGCAGCCGCAGAAGTGTTTTCCGAAAAACGAAATAAATATTCTTTTAACTGATCGGCCACTATTAACTGAAAATCGAGATCAATGGTTGATCGAATGAGCTGCCTGTCAGCATTTTTATTCACCAGATACCTTGCCAGTAAAGGTGCATGTAAGGGCTGGCTGTTGTATTCTGCCACAACCAGTTCTCTACTGGCTTGCTCAACCTTTTCTTTATCCCAAATTCCAAAAGAACGTAACCTGTCGAGGATTTTATTACGTGCCGCCTCTGCCCTATCAGGATAACGATCTGGACGAAAACGACTGGGTGATTGAGGTAATACGGCTAAAAGCGCAGCTTCTCCGGCAGTCAAATATTTAGCTGATTTACCCAGATAGGTGTAACTTGCTGCTTCCACACCTTCCAGTGGCCCACCAAAAGGTGCGTAATTTAAATAAAGATTCATAATTTCCGTTTTGGAAAAATGAAACTCCAGTTGATAGGCGCGAAACATTTGCCAAATCTTGCCAGAAACACTTTTCTCGTGAGGGTCAAGAATTCTGGCGACTTGCATAGTTAAAGTTGAACCGCCTGATATGGCTTTTTGGTTAACCAGCATTTGCTTGACTGCTCGCATTAATGCGAAGGGATTAACCCCGCTATGTTGCCAATACCAGCGATCTTCATAGTTGATAAGCGCTTCAATGTAGTCAGGAGAAACCTGATTTAAATCTGTCGGGTAACGCCAAACACCATTTTCATCAGCAAAGGCGCGCAGTGGCCTGCCATTCTTATCCACCACCAGTTGCGAAAACTTTTTTAATTCCACCGGATTGGGTAGCGGAAAAACCACATCCAGAAAAGCAAAAATGCCAAACCCGATAAACAGGTTTAGCATTACGAAAAGGATAAATTTTTTTAACATTCTATACACAGAATAATCGTAAGCAAGGGACAAATCAGAACCACCAAGAATTTGATGGTTCTATCAATACCCTTTATTGTCTTGGTAACACCTTAACCGGAAGCCTTGGACTACTGACACTTCTGATGTAAGGTCTATACATATCTTCCAATTGTGCAGAAGGCACCTGATAAGTTCCTGCGGTAACAGCACGCATCATATAAAACAGGGTTGTACTGTCATAACCGTTCATATCAATGGCGGCAACGTAACGATCATCACGGTACTCCTGATGTTTAATGGATGCACTTTCATGCCATCGACTGACCTTATGGCCGTCAACCATGACTTCAGAAAAGTCAAATGCATAGGCTAATCCCGGATTTTCCAGTTCGAAACCGGCGGGTATCATATCGACCAGCAAGGCATCGGGTAATCTTTCAGTAGATGACATATCGAGTTTAACCAATACATAATCACCTGCCGTAACATTGCTTAACTCTATTCGATTACCCAAATTGTCATAGTATCTCTTCTCAACGGTTGCACCATCTGAAACCTTACCTGGCGCCGAGTTTGGATAACCGACGATTTGCAGATCGATGTACAATTGTTCACCATCTTTCAAGGTAAGATTACCTTTACCAAAGTCATCAAAACCTAATAGATGAGCGTATGTTCCAGAACTTGAAATATCCTTAATGGCTTGCTGTGTAACTGAAGAAAGCTGAGCCTTCCAGGATTTGGATTTTTGGCTTTCCAAAGCTATCGCCAATCGGTATATTGCAAATCTTTCCTGGGTGCTAAACCAGCGCTTACCCAAAATAGTTTCGTCCAGTTTAAAGATCATTTTGCTCACATCAATCTGGCTTTTACTCTCAAGACCAAGTGTCGCAATCCATGCTGTGTCTCTTAACTTGCTGCCATAATCGCCATTGTAATAATTTTTATAATCATCAAATCCAATTGCCAGATCCCAGAACTTGTTCGCGTTGCCGGAATCACCCAACATTTCATAGGCTCTTGCCATATGCGCATAAGGTAAGCCGGAAAGCGTTTCTTTACGAATCTTCCTGTCCAATGCAATCAATTCAGACAAGGTTATCTGATTTTCCATTGCCAACAAATAGGCAGCATAAGCACGGAAGGCTACACCATAATGATCAGGATTCTGCGAATAATGTTGTCTTTCCGTGTAACTGGGTGAAAGCGATCTGACATAAGTCTTGATACGAGATAATCCACGATTAAGCGCTTCCTGTGGCACCTGATAACCGGATTGTTTAGCCTTAACTAAAAACTCCAGCGCATAAACTGACAACCAGTGATTCTCATTACTTTGATTACTCCAGAGACCAAAACTGCCATCGGAACGCTGCATACCCAGTATTCTCTGAATAGCCATATCCAGATGCTTGTCTTTTTCATCCAGAACCTTCTTGCTGTTTTTATCCAGATTGTAATTGTTACTGGAAGTATTGAAGGTCAATAATGGCCAGGCACGACTTGAAGTTTGCTCCAGACAACCATAAGGATACTGGAACAGGTTAGTCAAATGATCCTGCGCATTAAGTGGAGGCATGCTTGAGTACTCCACTCTGGCCTGAAAACCACTGGATTTGAGATCATTAACCCATTGTTGTTGTATCTCAAAGGTATCCCCTTCCTTAATGATTCCTCTTTGTCTTCTGAACTCTGCAGCATAAGCAGCCCTGATACCAAGAGACCAGCTTTTAGTTAACATTGTCTTTTTATTTTCATTGACCAGCTTCATGGAAATAGTACCGACACCAACATCCATCGCTTTTATGTCAATCAACTGACTATGTTTTGCCTTGTCTTCAAGATCAAGCGGAATGGAAATAGAATTTTTCGCCAATGCGCCATCTATGGTGATCTCTGCGGTGAATTTTTGTTTGCTGCCGGACATATTTTGAATATCCACGGCAAACTGGCTTTCATCATCCAGCGCCAGAAATCTTGGTTTGGAAATTTCCGCGACCACAGGTGCTCTGATTTTCATCAGTTTTTCCTGATGACCAAATTGATTACCTGCAAAACTTAGCGCCATCAATCTGACTTCACCATTGAAATCTGGCAAATCAAAAGTCACTTCTGCTTCGCCATTACTATCAAACTTGACCAAATCAGAAAACAGCGAGACCACTTGTACATCTGTGCTGGGCTGCTCTCCTCCTCGACTAAGCTCGGCTGCATCACCACCAAATTTGAGTTTTCCGGTTTCACCTTCCAGATTTTTAATCAAATAGGCAAAACTGTCACGGATCTGACCAGAATAGGCTCTTTGTCCATAGAACCAGTCAAATGGATCCGGTGTCTGGTAACGAGATAAACTCAACACACCAGTATCAACCGCAGCAAGCGTCAAATATGCCTGTGAAGTTTGACCTTGTGCTTTAACCTTGATGGTCACGGAAGAGTCCGGAACTGCCACTTCTGGTGAATTAATTTCCAACGCCAGATTTCGCTTTTGACGATCCAG
>JAOUOC010000045.1 GCA_029880585.1 Gammaproteobacteria bacterium | reverse complement strand
GATCGTGCTGCTTCTGCCCTTAATAGCGATTATAGTGCAATCAATCTGAAAGCCTATGTTACTTCATTAAAAGCGGTAGTAACTCAAGCCAGTAGCGCTATTCCGGTAATGCCTTTATATATTTCACTGATGTATCAGGTAATGAAAGACAACAACTGCCATGAAGGTGTGATTGAGCAAATCTACGGTTTATTTAGCAACTTGTTATTAGCTGATAATCCACCTTTGGATGAAGATAACCGATTACGTATGGATGGCGTGGAAACCAATGATGATATTCAAGGCAAAATTAAAGCCATTTGGCCAAATGTGACGACCGAAAATTTCCCTGAATTAGGTGATTATGAAGGTTATCATCTGGATTTCTTAAAACTATTTGGCTTTGGATTCGATGCAGTCGATTACGATGCCGAAGTTGATCCGCAAGTTGGTTGGTAGTTTTATAAAGTAAGAGAGTCTCTCTTATAGGGCGGGATAGCAATGCTTTTCCCGCCTTTTTTTCAGCCTAAAAGAAATGTGTTTTGTAGGTTGGGTTAGTGCAACGTAACCCAACATTGAGATTAGATTGTTTATGTGTTGGGTTACGCAAGCTAACCCAACCTACGCGAATCCAAAAAGAAACACCGTCATTCTGGCGCAGGCCAGAATCCATAAAAATCATGTCATTGCGAGGAGTTTACGACGCGGCAATCTCCTGAAGACAACCGAATAAAAAATGTGATACATTTCCAGCATTCATATAATAACTATCGTGTAGGTCATCTATTAGTGAAAATGACTAAAGAACAGGAAATATCAAGAATAAAAAAACTAGTTTCTACAGCTAAGTCTATTGTTACTGGTCAGGTCGGATTAACCATTGGTTCGTTTACACTATCAAATAAACTCTCATGTTTAGGTAACGATTGGGAAGCTAAATTTCCTGTATTTAATGAATACAGATCAGTATTACCTCTAGATATACCTGTCGGTACAGAACGCTTAACATGGAAACTTGAAAAAATACTAGAGGTTGATCCAATCCTTGCGAAAATAGAAAATAAACATAGGTCCGAAATATTAGAAGCGTGCGTCAATATAATTAAAGAATACGGTCAGAAAGAAAAATAACTCTTTGTAGAAATGGCACAAACTCAATACTTAATGATAACTATCACTCAACCTGATGCGCCGTCAAAAACAAAGACTTGGACAAAGCGGCAAAAAAACTCTGATACATCTTGGGATCGTCTATAGCTTTCAACTGATATTGCGCACTGGCTCTAACCAACATTTGCGTATCATTTCGTTTTCGTACTGTCACCGTAATTTTAATTTGATAACCACTTAACTTGGTAGCCGTAACCGTTCCCAAATCAGCATCAGCCGAATCAATTACAAAACTTAAATCCTGCAAAGTCGCAATCACATTTCTGACCACAAGATTTTGGTCGGTACTATCAAAAGCTCTGGTTTGCATATTGCGCAAAGCGAGTTGATTACCGCCCTCCACTATTCGACTGTTTTGGGTAGTGGCACAGGCAGAAATAAACAAAAGCAGAATGACTACGCCGAGGTTTAAAACTTTATTCATATCTTATGTGCCTCCAGAAATACGGATTTAGCCAACTTGTCAAAAAAATCGATGTAAACCTGATCATCTTTTATTGTCTCAACACGATTTATTCTTCCCGCAGTGTCCCAAATAATCCGCTGAAAAGTGATTCTGGCAATATAACCACCTTTCTGAGATGGAATCGTAATCAAGCTAACTCTTATTTTTTGCTCATCATCAAATGGCACATCGCCACCACTTAAGAGTGACAAAAAGACTGACAGCACAACTTGACCTGCTTCAGTAGCATCTGCCATTTTCGAAGCTGAAATCAGGCCGACTTTCTTTTCGGTCGCATCAATGGCAAACCCCATATCCTGCAGTACTCCAATTCCAGCAGATAACAACGCAACCTCATCTTCTGTTTCAAACAAACGAGATTGCTTGTTTCTTTCAGCAAGCATTGATTCTTTTAAAACAAATGCATCCTTGGGAATGGTCTGGCATCCCATCATTGTTATCAGTAGACATATTACCGTTATTGTAGCCAGATTTTTCATTTCAGATTACCTGACTAGAACTTGGAAGAATGATAAGCAAAATCTCTGACCTTACCCTGACTATCAAACTTGATGATCACCGTTAAAGTCTTTTGTGTGGTTGATGCTCGATTGGAACTGGATTGTGCGCCACCAGCACCTACATTGGTTCCAGGAAAAATCCCGATTATCCAACCGGAGGAGGATGACTGAACGGATTCAGTAGAAATTCTATCGTAAACCCAGACTTCTCTTCTCTGTTCATCAGTTGTGACCATATTCGGTGAGCCAAGCGCTGTCGCAACATCGGCACCAGACATGCCTATCTTAATTTCTTTTTGAACTGCGCCAAGGGTAAAATTGCTATCGGTTTGAGGGGAACCAGAATGTGAAGTGACACATCCGGTCAGTGTCAATAGAGACAAGAGTAATAATATCTGTTTCATTGGGACATCCTTTATTCAATCAAGAGTCGTTAAAACAATCATAATCAAAAGCTTCAGACTATGTGACAAAACTGCTGTCCTCAAATCGAGTTTATCACTAAATATACACAAAGGTGAAACTTATTAATCACCTATCATGAGGACTGGTTTTACCAGTATGGAATGATTTAGCTGAATGAAAACTGAACAGGATTGTTTTATTTTGTAGGTTGGGTTAGTGTAACGTAACCCAACATTGATTATATGGATATACCGATATCTTTGGCGGATGACGCTCAGCTTATCCGCCCTACGGAACTAGCAATTCCGTCATTATGTATATGTGTTAATCAGTTATTTACCTCAGATTTCAACGTCATCTTATCCACCTTCCCTGTCGGCAACATTGGCAAAGCATCTCGAATAAAGAATTTCTTCGGTCTTTTATAATTTGCCAGTTTCTCATTACACAGATTTATCAGTTCATCTTCAGTCAAAGCATGTTCAGGACTCTTCATAATATAAGCCCAACCCACTTCCTGATACAAATCATCGGGCACACCAATAACAGCGGCAAAAATGACTGCAGGATGAGTTTCAAGGGCTTCCTCAACTTCTCTTGGAAAAACATTCTCCCCACCTGTTTTAAACATTTCGGATTTTCGTCCAACGATAGTAATGTATCCATCTTCATCCTTGTGTCCCAAATCATTGGTGTAATACCAACCTTCTTTATCCAAAACTTGAGCAGTGGCATCCGGCTTATTAAGATATTCCTTGAACATAAACTTACCCTTTACAGCAATCTCTCCAACCTCTCCATCAGCAATTTCATTACGCTCATCATCGACAATTTTAAGCTCAAAAGCATCTGCTATTTTACCAGCCGTATTCATTAACCGATGCATGTTATCTGTCACCTTTGTATAGGTCACAAATCCAGCCACTTCTGTACTGCCGTATCCTGTAACCAGTGTCGCACCATGTTTATCGGCTATCGGTTTTAAAATATCGACCATCAATTTTGGTGCAGCTGCCCCTGCCCACAGATATTGTTCAACGGAAGAAAAATCTGTTTCTGCAAACTCCGGCTGTTTCATCTGCAACAAAAACATTACCGGCATTTGCCCGAGCAAAGTGATTTTTTCTTTCGGGATAATTTTTAAAGATTCTACCGGATGAAAACTGTCCATCATAACTGAACAAGCACCAACATAAATCAGGGCATATCCCAACTCAATATCTGCAGCCACATGATTGATTGGAAAATGCAGCAAACCTCGGCTATTTTCATGCATGGCAAAATACTGAACCTGAGTCTTTAGGTTTTCCAAAATACTTTCATGGGTATGAACAACGCCTTTTGGCTTGCCCGTTGAACCAGAGGTATACATCAAAAGTGCGGGGGCTTGATCAGACAAGTTTTCGGTTCGAGATTGAAGATATGCGTCATCGGCTTCGGTTGACAGATTCAGGATATTATCAATATTGTCAAAACCATCAATCGCTTTATCCAGAATGACAATTTTCTTGATATAGGAACATTCATCTTTAAGTTGATTTAACATTGGTGTTAAATCATTACCCATAAACTCGGAGATAGTCATTAAAACTTTAGGTCTGGCATCATCAAGCTGATATTTGAGTTCATTGTAGGTAAACTTTGGATTGAGCCCGAACCAAACTGCACCAACCTTGTTTGCGGCCATAAATGAAGTCAAAAAATCAGGTCTTGCCATCGCCAAAAATGCTACCGAATCCCCTTGTTGAACGTTAAAATCCAGAAAACTCTTTGCAAGTTGATTCATTTGAGTTTTAACATCAGACCATTTTAATCGATTGTCCTGATAGACCATTGCTTCAGCATCAGGTTTGATCTCTGCCCACTTTTCAACATATTGCCAAGTTTGATTATAGGAATTATTCACTACCAGCCTCCAGTTGTTCCCAGCATATTAAAAATTCAAAGATAAACCAATGCTACCATTTTTTATCACCAGATTATCATTTTGATCAAGCACTTCAAAATCCAGTTTTACCAAATTTTCTGTCTGATGGATTTGATTCAATTTTATTTTTATATCCGTATCTGGCAAAACCATACCACTAAACTGACAATCTATCATAATCACTTCATAGTGCTTTAAGACGTCATTAAAAAACTCATTTGATTGATTGATCAGGGATTTAACCGCCAATGCTAAAGTCGCACTGCCATGCAAAATAATGTCTGGCAAACCCACCTTACGCGCAAACTTTTTTGACGTGTGTATTGGAAAATGAATTCTTCCACAGGCATCATAAATATGAGGTAAGAAGGGCTCAATATAAATATTTTTTTGCCAGTTAGCGTTTCTTGAGGACAGGTTTTCTGATTCCTCACGCTTCATGGTTGGCATCATGTTATCTATTTGTCTGTCCTGATCACAGCTAACACCTCTAAGTAAACCGCCAATATGCTCAATAAAAACGATTTGATTGCTTTTATTAGTGGCTTCAAATCTGACAAGCAAATAAACTCCCGCTTTCTTTTGTTGAATCGCAACAATCTGTCCGGAAATAACTAATTCCATATCTGGTTTTATTGGCTGAAAAAAATGCAAATGTTCAGTAAAATGAACTTGTTGTTTTAATACATGAAAAGGGAAATCAGCGTCTTCAATATAATTGGGTAAGTGCTGAATAATTGGCCAAGTAAGGGCAATAGCTAATAAGGGTGGCGCAACTATTCCACCCTCTCTTTCATCATCTAAATATCGTTCATTATTATCAGCAGTAGCTGCGGCGTAAGCCATACAGTGTTGCCAATCAACCTTACATTGATAGGGTCTGGTCTTTGTGCCAACAAAATCGGCACTAACAGATAGATCTGACATCAGGAATGCCTGCTCATTATTTTATTTGTGAGCAATAAACTATCGGTTTTGAAGAAAGATTTCAACTGAAAGATGTTGCAAAGTATGCAAGGCTACTTCCCGAAATCAATACCCATCCGAAAACAGAACTAATTGTACGCCCTGCATGGACCAACGCGCCTGACCACCAGTAGGAATTGGCATAGGTCTGTACTTTAATGTACCATCAGCATTTTTCTCATTGTTGAGACAATCTACCATCATCTTAACAAACTTGCTTGCGGCTATTTGTGTTTTCCAGGATCGGTAACCATTTGGCCAGGAAAGTGTGTATTCTCTTGGTCTGGTACCACCAACACCTGGAATAAGACCAATATTGGCAAATCTGTTTTCAAGACTCTCAAATCCGGCTTCAACCAAAAGAAAATCAAGACGAGATATAATGGAAGTTGCTGTTCTACTATTCCAGCAAACCATTGGTGTACGTCCATCTACCTTGCATAACCAGTGCGTCGCAAAAGAAGATAATAAGCTCCATCCACTATTCATTTTAGACTTAGCATTAGCATCGCTTTTTAAAGCAGACTCCATGACACCATAAATGTTTTCCCAAGTCACATCTCTTTGCGGTAAGCCTGCCTGAAGAAAAATCTCGTCAGCCATTTTAACGGCCATTTCTTTATCTTCATCACTCCACGCCACACCGTCTTCAATTCCTTTGCTAAGAATTTCGGCTCTGTACATTAATGCATCCGCAGAATGTGCCACCTGCATTAAACCGCTTCGGGGCTTTGGCCAAAAAAACACCTCAAGGCGATCATGCCAGCTGCTTACTGCTTCTCCAACAGGTAGTCTTTGATACATTGGGGTAAAAGGATCTTCATCAATCCAGGCAACAAGGGCTTTTGCAAACGCTTCATCATCAGCATTTTTATCAGGAACAATAGGTGGATAAATATCTTCTCCAATCACATCAAGGCCATGATCATCCAATACAACAGGTTCGGCACTTGGCGTTTCAATATCTGCCTGAATTCTTGCTTCGGCATAGGATGTAAACAAATCCTGTTCCAGATAGGTTAAACCATCCCAAAAATCCAGAGCCTGATCTGTTAATCTGGCTAGCTCCCGCCCATCTTCAGATTTAATCCGCTTTAGCATATCAAGATTCATCAGAAAAAAGGAATCATCAACTTGAGATTTATCTCTATATGACCAAGGTACCATTAATCGATTAATTACTTCCAAAGTAAACCGGTCACCAGACTCAATAATTTCGTGCAAATTTTTGTCAATAGACTGGATTGGCATACCATCTTCACGCCAGTTTTCATGCTGATCAAATCGTTTAAACCAGACTTTCCACGCCCCAATATAAAGCGCTCTTGGAATCAGATAATGGTTTGCATTCGGAAATATTGTTTTTTTCATAGCGTCTTCCTGAAGTATGTATGATTCGCTTGTCAATAAATTCATAGTCGTTAATTTTCTTCAAAATAACATAAAAAAAATATTCTTTAAATCCCTCAAAGATTTAACTGAATAAAGATTTGACCTCTGTCAATTAACTATTGACTTACTCTCTCTCCTTAAATATAGACCATTATTAGCTAGCTGTGTATCTATTGATTTTGATGATTTCAGTAGTCAACAAGGTGTCCATTAAAGATAAATTCGGTTAAAATTGGACAATATTGTTTGGAATCAAATGCCAAGGTCATAAATCATTGCTTACAAAGCAAACATTTCAAACACAAATATTGCCATGTGAATAACAGGAGTCACAATGCCTTTACAACAATCTCAATTTAACGAACTGCAACTTTCTGAATTGACAGCTATATCACCGGTTGATGGAAGATATGGCTCAAAAACCAGTGTGTTGAGATCGATTTTTAGTGAATTCGGTTTAATAAAATACAGAGTCATTGTAGAGATAAGATGGCTTCAGGCATTGGCCAGCGAACAATCTATTAAAGAAGTGCCGGAATTTTCAGCAGCAGCCAACGATTTATTAAATTCAATTATTGACAATTTTAATGAAAATGATGCTCAACAGGTAAAAGACATCGAAAAAACTACTAACCATGATGTAAAAGCGGTTGAGTACTTTCTTAAAGACAAAATAGCGGATAATGATGAAATCAAAAATGTTAGCGAGTTCATACATTTTGCCTGTACCTCTGAAGATATCAACAATCTGTCTTACGCCTTGATGTTGAACGATGCTAAAAATATCATTAACCAATATCAGCAAAAAATTATTTCTGAAATAAAAAATCTGGCATTGAAATATGCTGAAATACCTTTAATGTCTCGAACTCATGGCCAGCCAGCCTCTCCTACTACCCTTGGAAAAGAAATGGCAAATGTGGCTGCACGATTAATCAGACAGCAAACACAATTTAATCAGGTTGAAGTGCTGGGAAAAATAAACGGTGCAGTGGGTAACTATAATGCACACCTGTCTGCATATCCGGAAACTGACTGGGAAGCTTTTGCCAGCAATTTTATTGAAGGGCTAGGTTTAGCCTGGAATCCTTACACAACCCAAATTGAACCCCATGATTATATTGCTGAATACTTTGATGCCATTACTCGTTTTAATACCATCTTGCTGGATTTTGACCGTGACATCTGGGGATATATCGCACTTGGGCATTTCAAGCAAAAAACTGTTAAAGGCGAAATTGGCTCATCCACCATGCCACATAAGGTTAATCCGATAGATTTTGAAAACTCTGAAGGTAATTTGGGTATTGCCAACGCCCTTTTTACTCATTTAGGTCAAAAGCTACCCATTTCGAGATGGCAAAGAGATTTATCTGATTCAACAGCACTCCGTGCTTTAGGAACAGGTGTTGCCCATTCACTCATTGCCTATCAATCCACACTTAAAGGCATTAGTAAACTTGAAGTTAATGAAAACTCTCTTCTTGATGAACTTGATCAAAATTGGGAAGTTTTGGCTGAACCCATTCAAACTGTGATGAGACGTTATGGGATTGAAAAACCTTACGAAAAATTAAAGGAATTAACTCGAGGTAAAAGAGTTGATCAGGAAGGAATGAGGCAATTTATCGACACGCTTGAATTACCAGAATCAGTAAAGGATCAGCTGAAAGAAATGACACCAGCAAATTACATCGGTAATGCGATTGAACAGGCAAAAAAAATATAGTTCTTCTTTCTTGTGTGAGACGATCATTTTTAGGTCGCCTCACATTATTTTAATGTGTTTTAATAGCCCCTTTCCTTTTTGTATCAAATAGTTATAACTCAAAACTTCTAAATTAATTTAATATTTTTATAAAACTATTTGATTTTTTTAATAGTTTTACTATTCTGAATAATATAACGGCTGTACATTTATTGTTCAACTGCTAGGTTATTGGTATAAGGATGAAGCCTTACTATATTGTTCAAAAGAGCTGGCGACAGGCCAGTGGGGATATTATTGAAATCCGGCAAAAGGTATTTGTTCTGGAACAACGATTTGCCAGAGAAAGTATATGTGATAACAAGGAAGATAAAAGCATTCACATTTTGGCTTACGATAATAAAGGCAAACCTCTAGGTTGCGGTCGACTAACCGAAACTGGTGAAATTGGTCAGATTGCCGTGATTATGTCCGCAAGAGGATTAGGGATTGGTTCAGAAATACTGAGCAAACTGATTACACTTGCCCGGAAGAAAAAACTACACATTGTCTCACTAAACACAGAAACCGATCTGTTAACCTTTTATAATCATAGGGATTTTATTGCTTCAGGCCCTGTTTATATGAGACAGGGCGTTCCTTTTCAACAAATGACAAGAAAACTAGCCTGATTAGCAGGCGTTAGTTTATTTTTAGTGCTCGTTTTATTTTCTGGGTGACAAGATGGCCATAGTCAATCTGGAAATACAGACATTTCTGTCTTGCTCATCCTGAATACGAATATCCCATACTTGAGTACTTCTACCTAAATGAACCGGTCTTGCAGTAGCATAAACAAAGCCTTCAGTTACTGAGCGCATATGATTTCCGTTAATCTCCAGTCCAACACAGGAATAGCCATCATCCACAGTCAGATATGCAGCAATACTTCCCATTGTTTCAGCTAAGGCGATAGAAGCTCCGCCGTGAAGCAATCCCATAGGCTGGTGAGTTCTTTTATCTACCGGCATTGATGCTTTAATATAATCATCGCCAACTTCAACCACTTCTATTCCCAGATGTTCAACCAGAGTATCTTTTCTGTTTGCATTAATATCATCAAGATTAACTGACTTTTTCCAAATTGCTGCCATAACGTCAAATACTCCAAATTGTGTGCAACTTATACTTTAATGATAAAACATTATTGATAAAGGCAGTGATTATATAAATATTTAAGTATATGTCGAGGAATAAACTGATATTTAATATACTGATGATACTGATCAATTTTGTTGCTGTGATTCTGATACCAAAAATAAAATTGAAGTGTTAGTATTGTCCACCGTAAAAGTCTCCATATTTGTCTTGATTAAATTATGAAAATGGGAAATCCAGCCAATGACTGATTGTTGTGCCCAACCAGGTTTGATGACCTTTGAACAGGCTTTAAAAGAGCTGACAAGTAAAGCTGTGTTAACAAACGGACATCAAATTGAAAAAGTTTTTATAGAAAATGCCTCTCACCGAATTTTGGCAGATGCAGTGACATCACCAATTAACGTGCCCGGATTTGATAATTCTGCAATGGATGGATACGCTGTCAAGGTTAATGACCTCAAAGCAACCAATCAGCTAAAACTTGTAGGCAAATCTTTTGCAGGCCATCCATATAATGACACTCTAAAATCTGGTGAATGTATACGAATTATGACGGGTGCTGTAGTACCTGACGGAGCTGATGCAGTTGTTATGCAGGAAAATACTTCTCATCAGGGACAAACAGAAATTGGTCAAACGATTACATTTAGTAAAACACCATCAACTGGCGACAACATTAGAAAAGCGGGAGAAGATATTAAGGAATCTTCAACCATCCTGAAACCAGGTAAAAAATTAACAGCTGGCGACATTGGGTTGATTGCCTCATTAGGCATTGCGCAGGTTTCTGTTTATCGAAAAATTACAATTGCTGTTTTTTCTACCGGCGACGAAATCCAATCCATAGGTAATTATTTACAGCCAGGCCAAATATACGATAGCAATCGTTATGCCCTGCTCTCGGCCTTATCTCGACTGAATATTAATTTGCTTGATTTGGGTGTTATTGCTGATGACCAGAATGCAATCAAACAGGCACTGGAAAAAGCGGATAATGAAGTCGATTTGGTGATCACATCTGGTGGTGTATCTGTCGGTGAAGCAGATTATTTAAAGGATATTGTGGAAAGCATTGGTTCTCTCGATCTCTGGAAAATGGCTATCAAACCCGGAAAGCCTTTTGCCTATGGAAAACTAAAACAGGCCCATTTTATTGGCTTACCAGGCAATCCGGTCTCCTGTCTGGTGACTTTATATCAACTGGCAATTCCATTTATTGCAAAACTGCAAGGACAAACTGATTTTCAACGTCCTTCATTTTTTGCTAAGACAAGTGAAGCTATTAAAAAATCAGCAGGACGTAAAAACTTTATCAGAGGTGTTTTAACAAAAGATCTACAAGGTGAAATCACAGTTAAAACAACGGGATCACAAGGCTCAGGGATCTTGTCATCAATCAGCAATGCCAACTGTTTTATAATACTCGAAGCAGATCAAACCAATGTGAATGCTGGTGAATCTGTTTTAGTGGAACCCTTTGCAGATATTTTGGAATAGAATAGAGAATAGAGAATAGAGAATAGAGAATAGAGAATAGAGAATAGAGAATAGAGAATAGTAATGCTATCTGATGAAGAACTTATCCACTACAGCCGACATGTCATATTGCCTCAAATAGATGAGCAGGGACAGGAAAAGCTCTCTAACGCAAGTGTATTAGTTGTTGGCGTTGGAGGTTTGGGGTCTGCTGTGGCAATGTACCTTGCGGCTTCCGGGGTTGGCCATTTATATCTGGCTGACTTTGATCAAGTAGAACTTTCCAATTTGCAAAGACAAATTATTCATAGAATTAAAAATCTCGGTTTAAATAAAACACTTTCTGCAAAAGAAACTATAGGCCAGCTTAATAACTTTATTAAAGTCAGCTGTATTGAAAAGGAAATTACCCAAAACAACATAAAAGAATATGCTGATAAAGTCGATTTGGTTTTGGATTGCTCTGATAATTTGAAGTTGCGCTTGTTGATAAATAAAGCGTGTTTTGAGCTAAGCAAACCATTGGTGTCAGGTTCAGCCATACGTTTTGAAGGTCAGTTGGGTGTATTTAATCTAAATCAACAATCGGCCTGCTACCAATGCATCTATGATGGTCATATTCAAATAGAAGAAAGTTGCCATGAGCGAGGAGTGCTCTCTCCTCTGGTCGGAACCATTGGAACACTACAAGCCACTGAAGCTTTGAAGATAATAATGAGTATTGGTGAAATTCTGGATAGCCAATTACTTTTGTACGACGCCCTTAACATGGACTTCAGAAAGCTTAAAATCAATAAAAAATCAGACTGTCCAGTCTGCAGTAAATCATAATCATATCGGCGACTTAATGAACAGCATTATTTTATTATCTTTTCTTATCTTTGCAGCAGCAATCATCTATTCATCTGTAGGTCATGGTGGAGCTTCTGGCTATCTTGCCGCTATGGCTCTGGTCGGGATAGCACCTGATGTGATGAAACCCACTGCTCTGGCCTTAAATATACTGGTATCCTCGATTGCTTTTTATCACTATTTATCTGTTAAGGCGTTTGACTGGAAAATCTTCTGGCCTTTAATGCTCACCTCTATCCCAATGGCTTATTTGGGAGGCATGATTAATTTACCTGAAATTTATTACAAGCCTTTGGTGGGACTGGTTTTGATATATGCGGCTTTTTATTCTTACCAACGTTCGTCAAAAACGACTTCCTACAAGGTAAGATCTGCTTCCGTTAAACATTTACTACCTGTAGGCGTTTTGCTAGGCTTTCTTTCAGGTTTAACCGGTGTTGGCGGCGGCATATTTCTCAGTCCCTTATTACTCTTTACAAGATGGGCTGCCATACGAAGCATTTCAGGCATAGCAGCTCTGTTTATTCTGGTTAATTCAGTCGCAGGACTGTCAGGCTATCTTATGGCGGGACATACAATGCCTGCTGCCGTTCCCTGGTGGATATTAGCCAGTGTATTGGGGGGGTTAATAGGTGCACGGTTTGGGAGCAAACGATTTAGCAACCCGATCATTCAAAAAATATTGGCTCTGGTTTTACTGATTGCAGGAGTCAAAATGGTTTTGACCAGCTTTTGATTACAGGGTAGATTGCTAACCAATCAGGTCCAGATATTCTGCTTCACTGATAACCTGAACCCCCTTTTCTTTGGCAGCGTTAATTTTGGTTGCTCCCACCTTTTCTCCTGTTACCAGGAATGTGGTGTGTGAGGTAACAGACTTTGCTACCTTTGCACCCAATGTCTTGGCCTGCTTTTCCATGTCACCTCGAGAACCCTGAACCATAGTTCCGGTAAAAACAACCTGCTTGCCAAACAAGGGAGAATTCGATAGATCTTTTTCACCCGCTTTTTCGGTTTTAATCAGATTAAATCCCAGTTGATAAACCAGTTCAAATTCCTCTCTTATGTTTGCCATTCCTTCAAATATGGCTTCAGCACTTAATTGAGCAAAACCATCAATATTGATCATTTCATCCACAGATATGTATATCACCTTGTCGATGTCATGATGCTCAAGCAGTTTTTCACAATTGCCCTGCCCCAATCTGGTGATACCAAATGCCGCTAAAAACCGCCAATCTTCAACAGCTATGTTTCGGCTTGCATCCAGTTGATCGACAAGATTTTGTGATGTTTTATCGCCAAAACCAAATCTGACAAAATCCACCTGTTGTAGCTGATAAATTTCGTGTATTTTTTTGATCCCGTTTTGATGAATTTTTTCAATCACTTTAGGTCCAAAACCATCAACATTGCCCAGCGTCTGAAAAAAATGAATCAGGGTATTTTCAGTTTGTGCTGGACAATCTGTTTTATTTGGACAAATTAAATGGTCGCCTTCCCAAAGAAGATGCGATTCACAACTTGGGCATTCCTCAGGGAAAACCGGTTCTACTGACTGTACAACTCGCTCTATTTTGGGGATCACCAATCCACTTCTAACCAATTCAACAATGGCTCCAGCTCCAATGCCTTTCTCTTTTACCATATTGTAATGATGGACAGTTGCCCTGCTTATAGTCGCACCACTCAATTTGGTGGGTTGCAATTCAGCAACAGGAGAAATTCTGCCCGTTCTTGATGTTTGTGGTGTCACACTCAATACTTTGACTTCTGCTGATTCATCATTGATTTTGTAAGCGATTTGCCATCGGTGATGATGACGAGTTGACCCCATTTCGGATTTAATCGCTTCAACTGTCGTTTCCAGAATAATACCATCAACATCATAATCCACAGCATTCCAGATTGATTGGCAAATCTCATCAAAATTACCCAGTAATTCCTGATAGTGTCCATGCCAACTTTGAAGTTGGGAAAATGGATAAAATACACATGCTCCATCATCAATCGCTTTTTGAACTGATTCTTCTACATTCTTTTCAGCGATTATAGCGGCTTGTATATTTCTTGAGTTCTCAAACTGCTCGCTCAAATAACTTTCAAAATAGCTTTTATTAATCACTATCTCACCAGCACCATGCCCCCTTTTGCCATCGCCAGCTACTTTCAAACCGCGTTCAAAGGCACGTGTTATATCCTGTCCCCTCACGCCGTCACCTCTGGTATATAGCAATTTTCCATCATCAAAGGCAGCATAACCATCAAGCTTGGGCGTCACTCTAATTTCGATTTGTGCAAGCGCTATACCAAGCTGTTCAGCAGTTTTGATTAGGCGATTGACCCATTTTTCAATCTCGTTTACTGAATATGCCTTGTCCGTTGACAACATTTTTTGTGGTAAAGAAATTGTCTTACCGCTTTGCAAGGGCTCTGGTTCAACAGAACTTAAATATTCATGATCAGGATTGCGCTTTTTTAATTCATTCAGAAATACATGGTCATAAACCTGATCATCCATAACCGGATGTCCGGCTCGATAGGTTGCATTTGCTATTTTTAATACCAGCAAGAGTTCTTCTATCGTTATTTGATTGACTAAATCGGGATTTAACATTCTTTGAATATTCAGATTGTT
>JAOUOC010000216.1 GCA_029880585.1 Gammaproteobacteria bacterium | reverse complement strand
ACAGAGTTATTACTCTAAGGGCGGAACCAAACTCTCTCAATTCTTGTGATAGAATAACAGCATATTACTCTATCTGGAGAGATACAAGGGCGGGATAGCTTGCGTTTCCCGCTTTTTTTGGTTATTGAGTAGCAGCTTTAAAGCAAAACTGTTCTCTGAGCTTGTCGAAGGTAGAGGAATAGTTTGTTATATTAATTACTTTTTATAGCTCTTGAGTTCTTAATGTCGTCAAGAGCTGAACCTTCAGGCATTTCTATCAACTTTAGGTGCCAGGATAAAAAGTTGCATTCTGGAATCCACTTTACATAGTATGACTTCATAGGTTCAGCCTCAATTTTTATTGATGTTGAAGGTAAATCAAATAAACCTTTGGCTTCTATAAAATGAGGGCCAGGGGAGATATCTACAGATATGTAACCATTATTACTCAACGCATCAATTTTTTTGTTGTCGACATGGATGTCAGGAGATCTGCCACCCAAGCAAAACAAATCGTTTCTGTAAACATATAACAAAGACTTGTCCTGACTTTGAATTTGAACAGGTGAAAACTTTGGACCAGTAGCTGAGCAAGCGGACAGTAACAAACTAATTACAGATATAAAAAGAAAGCTTTTTAATTTCATATTATGTTCCTTGTTTTTATTAAAAGTTATTAATTATTTCAGCAGACTATAACAAATAAATTTGTTTTGCAATGACATAAAACTTCTCGTTCCCCGAATCCCGGTCCTCGCTCCCGATTTTTAGTCTGGCAAATTCTCCGAAAAAAACCGTTTAACATTGCCGCCCATCACCAATCGAATTTGCTCATTGGTCAATCCCCGTTTTTGTAATTCCCCAGCAATTAAGGGTAATCCACGCACTTCGACTATGGCTTTTATGGAACCATCAAAATCTGAACCTAATGAAACATGTTCAGCGCCAATCAAATTAACGGTGTAAACAATGGTTTCGGCAATGGATTCTACAGTATTTTCACAAACGGCAGGTTTAAAAAATCCAATGCCAACAATGCCACCGGTTTGAGCAATTTGTTTTAGATGGTCATCGGATAGATTTCTGGGGCTTTTACAAGTGCCTTTTACGCCGGTGTGAGAGACCATCACAGGTTTGGTGACCATTGCCAGTACATCGTCAATTAATTTGGGGGATGCGTGGGATAGGTCAACCAACATATTTTTAGCTTCCATGGCTTTTACCACTTGTTTCCCAAATTCAGTAATACCACCTTTGTTAACGCCATGTGCGGAGCCACCAATTTCGTTGTCGAAAAAGTGGGTTAATCCAATCATGCGGATACCCGCATCGTAAAATTTGTCGAGGATTTTGATATCGCCTTCTAATGCTTGCCCACCTTCAATGCCCAATAATCCAGAGGTGAGTTGCTTGTTGTTCTTGCGTTGGCTAATGAATGATTGGAGTTCTTTTTTGTTGGTTACAACCACCAACTGTCCATTGGAATCTTTGCTGTATTGATGTAATTCACCGGCTTGCTCCAGCACTCTTTCGGATAAATCAGAGGCACTGCGGCCCTGAAGCAAAAATGGAATGGTCAGTTGATCGGTTGTGTCATCGTTTTTATCAAAGTTGAGGTTTTCCGGTACTTTGTTGACGATGGTGAAAAATTGCATGGCGACATTGGCTTGCTGTAATCTGGGTAAATCAAGATGGCCATAGTCATGCTCTTTCAGAATATCACGTTTCCATAACAGGGTATCGCCGTGTAAATCGGCAATAAAATCAATGGACTGGTAAAATTGATTCACTTCATTACTGACTTTATAAGGTGCAGCAAAAACTACTGGGTTGTGTTGTCTATCCAGTTTTTCAGGTAATAAAGACCGAGCTGCAGCGTAGGTGATGATTAATAGAGTTAATAATCCGATAAGTAGTTTTTTTAGCATTTTTGTTTTTCCTTTTTAGTCTATTCAATAGTAGTAATGCTTTAACAAATCTGTTTCTATCAAGTTGCATTATCTTCTTTTATTAGACATTTTACTGCTCGCAAAGAAAACTCCTCCGAACTTATATAATGTAATAAATTCTCTATTGAGCAAACAACATCGTCCAGTTTCTCTTTTTTTATAACTTGTATATTACATTTCCTTTCACTATCGCTTTTTCCTAGATTCCAAGGTAAATGTACTGTCAGGCTTGCCCAATCGGTTTCAGTCACTTGAAGTTCACCATCATTATCGATAGAAACTGTATATAGGGGGGCATCAATAACTAATAATGGCATTAGTAATAGAAAATCAATTTCTGGAATTTCCTTGCTTCTAATGCTATCAAAGAATACCTTGTGTTCTGAGCGGTAATATTCATTTGCTTTTGTGAGTCCCATAATACCCTTATAAATCTTGTTATCAGATTTTTCAAATGCTGGAATGATTGAATAACCCAATGGAACAGAATCTGAAAACAGACCAATATTTTTTCTTCTTTCAGCTTTGGTTTGTTCTTTTAAATGGCTATATGCAAAAAGACCAGGTAGAGATAAGTCAACAAAAACATCATTTCCAAAAAATTGTTCATATCTTTCTGAACTTTTGTCTTCAGCCAACACAAGCAAGGGTTTATCAGATTTTTTACATTCAATAAGTAATTGGAGGCTATAAGAACATGCTTCAAAACTAGGTCCATGTTGATAAGCAGTTACATCAATTTCTCTTTTTGTACCTGATTCAATATCTGAATAAATACTGGATTTATCACATAAATATTTTTTCTTGAGAAAATACTCATACACAAATAATTCTAGAGGATAACCAGTTCTGATTAGCCAGTCTTTTATTTTTGCTTTCATATTACTTTACGTATAACAATGTCCACTAACACAACAACTTACACCACTTTTACCACCACCGCAATAGGGTATTAAGATAGACCACAGTTGCTTTATGGATTCCTGCCTTCGCAGGAATGACGGGTAAGGGCAAGACTGATGTATGACAGGAATATTTTCAAGTAGTGTTGTTTGCTTTGTAATGGAATCTGGCTTTTGTCTTAAATAACTCGGTATAATCCTGAACAATAAATGTTCATGAAATCATTTTCCTAACTGGAACAACAATGCAGAACAAAAACAAATTCTCCAACCAAACCGCCATTGCCGTTGTTGTCGCCAACATGATTGGTACTGGCGTATTCACCAGTTTGGGGTTTCAATTGCTGGAAATACAGGCCGGATTTAGTTTAATGATGCTTTGGGTGGTGGGCGGCATTACCGCCTTATGTGGCGCATTATCCTATGCCGAATTAGGTGCAGCACTTCCCAGAAACGGCGGCGAGTACAATTTTCTTTCTCACTGTTATCATCCCGCAGCAGGTTTTGTCTCTGGCTGGATATCTTCAACCATTGGTTTTTCGGCACCGGTTGCTTTAGCATCCATTACTTTTGGCAGTTATTTATCGTCCGTCTTTCCTGAACTCTCGACCACCTGGTTAGCCGTTATTTTGATCGTGATCCTGACTTTGGTTCACGGTAGCACTCATCAAAAAAGCGCTGGCTTACAATGGTTTTTCACGGTGATTAAACTGGCATTGATTCTGGTGTTTTTTATTGCCGTTATGTTAATTGTCGATGAACCTCAACCAATCAGTTTTATGCCTCAAACTGAAGACAAGACCGCTATGTTAGGCGGTGCGTTTGCGGTGTCTTTGATTTATGTGAGCTATGCCTACAACGGCTGGAACGCGGCCACTTATTTGAGTAGCGAGTTAAATGAACCGCAAAAATCGCTCCCCAAAATTCTGTTGATCGGTACGGGTTTGGTGATGCTGTGTTATGTGCTGTTGAATTTTGTTTTTCTTTATTCGACACCAATAGAAAGTTTATCTGGAAAAGTAGAAATCGGTTTTATTGTTGCAGAAACTGTCTTTGGCGATATTGCCGCATCCGCTACCGGAGTTATTATGTCGCTGCTTCTGGTTTCTACTGTTAGCGCCATGACTTTGGCTGGACCCAGAGTACTGCAAGTGATAGGCGAAGACTTTAAAGTGTTTGGCTGGTTAGCCAAATTGAATGAAAACCAGATCCCCAGACGCGCCATTATCTTTCAATCAACACTGGCGATTATATTTGTTTTAACCTCATCCTTTGAAAGCATTCTGGTTTTTGCCGGTTTTGCTTTGGCGCTTAATAACTTTTTTGCCGTGCTGGGTGTTTTTATTCTGCGATACAGGCAACCAGAATTGAAACGGCCCTATAAAATTTGGCTCTATCCTTTACCACCTATTATTTTTCTATTATTAATCGGCTGGACGTTAATTTACATCCTTATGGAAAAATCAGAGGAAGCTATTGCCAGCATTATTTTAATTGCGGCTGGTTTATTCTTCTATTGGCTCAGCAAAAACAACTTTTTTAGTAATAAATCATAATGATGAAAATTTAATAGACTGAACACTATATTTTTCAGGCAATCCAGCTGTTTTAATCTATACTGAATAAAAAATAACTGGTAAACAATTTCAAATGAAGCTGCTAATTG
>JAOUOC010000044.1 GCA_029880585.1 Gammaproteobacteria bacterium | reverse complement strand
CTATCAGTGATAACTCGGCATTACTAACAGGATTGTTGCTTGGTTTGGCACTTCCACCTCTTTTACCATTTTGGATGTCAATACTGGCTGTTTTATTTGCTATTGTTTTTGCCAAACATCTTTATGGCGGTCTGGGATACAATCCTTTTAATCCTGCAATGATAGGCTATGTGGTTTTGTTGATCTCCTTTCCTGCGGAAATGTCAGCATGGTTGCCGTCAAATGAAATCGCAACTAAGGTTCCTGGCTTTACAGAAGCGGTTCAACTGATATTCACTGGCTCTAATAATCAGCAAAATACGGTAATCGACTATCGCCTGCTAGCAGATGGATTTACCATGGCAACGCCAATCGATCAATTAAGAGCCGGATTACATCAGGCAAAACTTATTTCGGAAATTTCAAATGATTCACATTTCACTGCAGGTCTTGTCTATTGGCAATGGCTAAATATTGCATTTTTAACTGGCGGTGTATTTCTGTTATTTTCAAAAATAGTTCGCTGGCAAATTCCGTTCAGCTTTTTGTTTGGTATTTTAATAACCAGTGGCTTATTATATTTGTATGATGATCAGGCTTATGCTTCTCCATTATTTCATCTGCTTACCGGTGCAACCATGATGGGTGCTTTCTTTATAGCAACAGATCCGGTCACAGCATCTACCACGCCAAAAGGTCGTATTATTTATGGCCTGTCTATCGGTTTTTTAATTGTCATCATCAGGGTATTTGGCGGATATCCGGATGCAGTTGCCTTTGCCGTTTTATTACTAAATATTGCTGTACCGACGATTGATCACTACACCAAACCAGTCATATACGGCCATAATAAAGGTGATATTGATGAGTGAGCTAAAATCAGAAAAAAAATCCGCAGATAATGGAATCATTAAAATCAGTGTGAAAAATGGTCTGATTCTGGGCTTGTTTGCTATGGTTTCTACCGGACTTATCGGTTTTACTTATCTGATGACAAAAGACAAAATTGCTGAAGAAATACAGGCAGCAATGGATAGACAGTTTAATGAAATTATAGACAAATCAACCTATGATAACGAGGTGTACAAGGATTGCTTGCTAGCGCAAAATGATTTGTTGTCTGGACAGGCAGTAAAAATTTACCGTATGAGAAATCAGCAAAAAAGTTACGCCATCTTCACCACTATTATAGCTCCCGATGGATATAGTGGAAAAATAGCTTTGGCTGTTGGTATCTATGCTAATGGTACCATTGCTGGAGTGAGAACAGTAAGCCATCAGGAAACACCTGGGCTTGGCGATAAAATTGAAATTGCAAAATCAGACTGGATCAAACAATTTGACGAACAATCGCTGCTATCTGAAAAAGAACAATGGAAAGTCAAAAAAGATGGTGGTCAGTTTGATGCCATGACGGGCGCAACCATCACATCCAGATCAGTGGTTAAGGCGGTATATAACAGCTTGGTGTTTTTTGAAAATAACCAGCAAATGCTATTTGATTCAGACAGTAATTGCGGAGAAACAGATGCAGCAAATTAATTCTCAAACCATTATTACAAATGGACTGTGGAGTAATAATGCTGCACTGGTTCAGCTTTTGGGATTATGCCCTCTTTTAGCTGTCACCAATAGTATGATAAATGGCCTCGGTTTAGGATTGGCTACAACTTTTGTTCTGGTTGGATCTAATCTTACTGTATCAATGATACGCAACCATATCCCACGTGAAATACGCATCCCTATATTTGTCATGCTAATTGCCTCTCTGGTTACAAACATACAGCTGATCATGAACGCTTTTACCTACGAGCTATATTTGGTTTTAGGCATATTTATCCCATTGATCGTTACCAACTGTGCAATAATAGGAAGAGCCGAAGCCTTTGCCAGCAAAAATCCTGTATGGCCTTCCGTCTTGGACGGATTGTTTCAAGGTATTGGTTTTACACTGGTTCTAATGTTTTTGGGATTTGTAAGAGAGTTAACAGGACAAGGTACGATTTTGGATGGCGCTCATCTTTTACTGGGGGAATGGGCTAAAGGTTTGACTATCCACTTTTATCTGACCGATCAAAAGTTTTTATTATCAATATTGCCACCAGGTGCATTTATTGGGTTAGGGCTAATTATCGCCGCTAAAAATACACTTGGTGACAAAGCATAAAATCAACAATGCAAAAGTCTATTAATCTTTATTCAGTCTCAGCTTCTGTTTTGCCTAGTGTGTTTTTAAACCAGTCTCGAATATCATTTTTAAGATAATACAAGCTGCTGTATTTTACAGAAGGAATTCTGGCTCTTCTTTCGACCCAGAAATCTTTAATTACGGTTTCACCACTTTTTACTGATTGTTGGTTCGAATCAAGTAATTGATATTCGAATTTGAGTTTATAAATGTCATTTGACCTTACAATTCTAACAGGCTCTGAACTCGTATAATTGACATACCCAAGCAAATCAATATTGGTAACCTTGATAGAGAGTGTTTGGTTTTCACTCACATATCCTGAAGACAAATCAACGAACAGAGCTTCTAACTCTTTCTGCAATTGTTCATGATCTTTTTTTCTGCTTCTGTCAGAAATATCTGAATCAAGAAACTTTTCCGGCTTAATTAGTTCCACTTTAACTGCTGCATTAGCTGTCTGGACAAACAGCAAACTGAATATGAAAGATACAAAAACAGTAAATTTCACTAATGACGAATTCATATGATCACCTCACAAATTTTGTGATTACTAACAAGCAACTGTTGATAAATCATCCAAAGTCAAAGATAATCTTGCTCTGGAATACGTAAGCTGTAACCGTAGCACTCAACCTTGATAATCTAATGAACAATATAACCTGTTGCTCATAAATATACTACTACATTCGAGGGTATGGTTAAACTTAAAAACGTACAAAGTTGTACACCAGATTTTGCCAGACGATAGGAAATCCGAAAGGCAGAAACGGATGACTATTGGAGTAATTTTTTTAAATGTTGGCGCGTCGACTATTCAACATTTTATTAGGGGATGTAATCAGAGCTGTTAAAGCCCTTGCCTTTATTTTCCTTTTATCCAGCAGCTTAACCATTACGGTTTCGGCTGCTGAAGCTATTGATGAACCATCTATTGAACCTTTGGCTTTTGAATCTGAAGAGCAACTCAATCAGATATTTAAGGATTATTTATCTCAAAAGAATATAGAGCAAAAGAAAACGCTTGGCTTTCAATTAATTGATTATTATGAAAAAAATAACCAACCTGAAAAACTGGCTGACATATTAATTGAACAAACAACACTATTTATCGATCTTGAAAATTATGAAAGAGCTGACCAGATCGCGCAGAAAGCAATTAATGTCATAGATAATCATGGATTAAAATTCCGTAAATACGACATTATGAACCGCGCTTCAGAAATTTACTGGAGTCAGGGAAAACTGGATCTTGCCCTTCAAACTCTTGAGAATACGCTGGATATTGCCAAAAATCTTAAGGATCAGGAAAAAATCGCCTCAACAATACAGAACATTGGTCTTATTTACCGTCATCTGGGTGATGCTGAAAAAAGTTTAACCTATTATCTTGAAGCAATAAAAATCAAAAAAGAGATTGGCGTTGACAATAAATCCATTGCTGATGTTTACAACAATATTGGTGTCTTATATTTTTCCCTTGATAAAAATGAGTTAGCTGAAGAGTCTTTTAATAAATCAATGGAAGCATTGGCCAATGTTCAGGACGCCAATCTGGCTAAACCTTTACATAATCTTGGAAAAGTCTATGAAAAGCGAGAGGATTATCAAACTGCCCTCTATTATTTTAAAGAATCACTTAATTACGAAAATCTTAATAATAATCAGAACGGATATATTATTTCTATTCGTGATTTGGGAAGACTACATCTTAAATTAAATGATATTAATTTAGCCGAGAAATATATTTCCGAAGCTTATCAGTTATCACAAAATTTTGACTCAATGTTGATAAATGCTGAAACTGCAATTGCGTATGCCGATTTTCTTAGTTACAAAAACCAACCGCAAAAAGCAATAGATATTCTAATACCTGCTATTGAAGTAGCAAGACAGGCACGTTTTACCAGAGGGTTAAAAGATGCTTATTTTTTAATATATCAACAATATGATGCCATTTCTGATCATAAAAATGCTTTGCATTATTATAAATTATTCCATGAAACCGAGCTTTCAATAACTGCAGATAAAGCCAAGCAGCACATTGCCAAACTTGAAATGGAAAAAGAAATTGCATTGAGTAAAGAATCAGCTGAAAAAATTATTCGTGAAAAGGAATTGCAACAACTGCTTACTGATAAGGAGCTCTCCTCTAGCCGAATTACTCTGATTATTTCAATCATTGTGTTTATCACCATCGTTTCTTTACTGATTATTATCATGTTGAAAAAAAGTGTCAGGCAAAAAGAAAAACTCAATGAAGAACTTTTAAAATTAGACAAATTAAAGGATCGATTACTCTCCTCTACTTCCCATGAATTATTAACGCCTATAAATGGCGTTATAGGATTATCACAAAGTATACTGTTTGGAGATGAAGCATTATCAGCGGAAACCAGAGAAAGCCTGCGCATTGTTTCTTCTTGTGGTACCAGATTGGCAAATCTGGTTAAAAACATTCTTGATCTTTCTTCCCTGCAAAGACAGCAATTAAAAATTCATTTAAGCCGTATTGATCTAAAATTATTAATAACAGATACAATGGTATTGATTAAGCCATTGGCAGACGAAAAAGAACTTAAACTTGTTGAAAGCTACCCCGAAACCTCTGTGTACATTAATGTTGATCCTTCTAAAATTGAACAGATTTTATTTAATATAATTGGCAATGCCATAAAATACACTGATGAGGGTGAAATTTTTGTCAAACTGATTGATCATGACAAAGAAATCCAGATTGAAGTCCACGATAGCGGTATAGGTATCGATGAAGATCAAGCTGAAGCTATTTATTCCGCGTTTTCGCAAATCTATTCCGATGGATTTAATCGTGGAGGCGCAGGTCTGGGGCTTACTATCAGTAAAGAACTGATTGAACTCCATCAAGGAAAAATTACATTTGAAAATATTCCTGATGGAGGTTCACTTTTTGTTATCACCTTACCCAAATTTCTGGGTTAATCTCAAAGTACCATTGAAACAATATGAGTAATAAAACTTTTAACGAAAATTCTCAATCTGATATCAATATTGATGATTTTGATCTGGATTTGAAAACAAAACTGAACCTTGAAACAGGAATGATCAGCTGGAAAGAACTGGAAGTGTTCTTTGCAAAAGGTATTTTACTGCAACTTGACAAGGGCGTGGATTTGGTAGAAACGGCCAAACAAATGGCTGATGACGATAGTGAATCTATTGAACCATTGGTTAAACAGGAAAAATTAAAATATCCTGACATTGAGTGGGTTAAAGCTAATTGCCAACCATCAACTCAACTTTGGTGTGTTGTTGTTGCGCCTTATGTTATTTGTCAGTTGGTTGATTGAGATATATGTCATTTCACAGCATTGTGTCATTCCCATGAAAATGGGAATCCATTTTAAAACATCTATTGTCTAAAATATTGAAATATCTAACGCTGAAATTAACGAAGATACATTAGAATTTTTAGAATATACTGGGTGAAACCTTACTCAGACTCCACCCAATTAAGAAAATTTGTGATAACAACTTACAAGATGTAATGTTACGATTACCACAAAAGAGAAATAATAAAATTTACCCAACCTGAATTACAAATTTCATCCGCGTGATGCGCGAGAAAAGAGACTTCAGCACCATAGGTTGTATGAATCATCACCGCAATAGCAGTAAGTGATAGAGCAGCAATGCCCAAACTCATGCGGCTGATCTGTTTAGATGTTTTGCGATTAAAGTTCATGCTTATCTCCTATATAATCTGAAAGATTATACCCTGAAGTGATCATGGCACAATTTGACCATTGAATCAATTCAGAGTTCATTTTTTATACGTCTGGTATAAATTGCTCCGGTTAAAAATACAGCACTTACCAGCATTCCAATCCAGAAATCACTTTGGCCAAAAACATCAGACCATACAGTCATAATTTCAATATCTAGTTCATGAACTTTTGAATGATCTGCTATATGCTTAATATTGGAATTCAGAATACCGAAACCAGAGGCAAGATGTTGTCCAATCATTTCTGCAAAATCACTCGTATCAAACAACCAGTTTTCTACATAGGCTATAAAAAGAAATGGTAGCAAGGTAAATAAAAACACTGACTTTTTTGCCCAGGCTGAAGTTAACATAATCCATGACCAAAAAGGCAACATCCATAGATTTGCTACAATAAAGCCCATTAGGTTGTTAAATAACATGCCAAAGAAGTTGGAATTAGCAATTAATTTAAACCCTGACAAATCAGCTAACCAAGCCTGAAATGACATATAAAGTAATAAAACCAGTTGAAATACTGAAGCTATAACAAAATATATTACAGGCATCATTATCAATAAAGATGCAACTTTATATAAAATAGTTGAAATATCTGAGACTGGTAAAGATTTCCAAAACAATATACTTTTATCTTTTCTGTCTTCATATAAACTATTTAATGTATAGGACAAGGTGACACCAAACAATACCAATCCAAAAAGAATAATTGGCAATTGCAACATTGTTTGTATCCCTGCAGTAATAATTTCATCTCCCTTTTCCATTAACTTTTGAATACCTGATGTATGAAATGAATTACTCAAAGTAATAGTTTCCACAATAATCAGAAACAGGATCAAACCTGCAATTGCCAACGGTGTGTAAAGAAAGGAAACTTTATTTTCCAAAAACTCTCTCTTTAATAATGCTTTCATTGCGTTCATTAGAAATTCTCCTTCATTTTGGCAACAAACAAATCAGCAACACCTGGCGTATTTGTTTCACCCAATGCTTCCAATTCAGCTGGACTAACGCCTTCAAACAGATAAACCCTTCTGCCGAATATTTCGCGCTGACTAACCGGTTTTAAAGCCTCTGCCTTTTCAAAGTTTTCCTTGTTAACCATCACTTCCACATATTGCTCGGCCAAATCATCCATGGTTTCATTCAAAATAATTTTGCCATCCCTGATAAACATAATGTCGGTGAGAAT
This sequence comes from Gammaproteobacteria bacterium, assembly GCA_029880585.1. Taxonomy (GTDB): domain Bacteria; phylum Pseudomonadota; class Gammaproteobacteria; order Enterobacterales; family Kangiellaceae; genus Aliikangiella. The sequence continues at coordinate 7,576 of JAOUOC010000044.1, read as the reverse complement.
ATGTTCAATTTCCTCAATCTGGTGAGTGGTCACCAAAATCGTTTTATTTTCATCAAAATATTCCGTTAACAGCTGATGATAAAACTCTTTACGGTACAGAATATCCAAACCTAAAGTCGGCTCGTCCAATACCAGTAATTCCGCATCAATTGACATAATTAATGCCAGATGAAGCTGGGCTTCCATTCCCTTTGATAGTTCCTTAACCTTTGAGCAAACATTAATCTTTGTCTTTGATAAGAAGTAGTTAACCTTCTCTCGACTGAAATTAGGATGAACACCTTCCACATAATCAATCAAATCCTTTACTTTTATCCATTTTGGTAAAATTGCTACATCAGCTATAAAACTGACTTTTTGCATCATTTCATGACGTTGAGATTTTGGATCAAAACCTAACACTTTCAAATCGCCGTCAAAATCGGTTAAACCCAACATGGCATTTATCAGAGAAGTTTTACCGGCACCATTTGGCCCAACCAAACCTATGATTTTGCCACTACCAATTTCAAAGCTGAGATTGTCCACAGCAACAAACTTGCCATAATGCTTTGAAACACCATTTGCTTTAATCACATTTGTCATACATTATCTCCACTTGTAGCAGTAGCTTTTTCTAGTTGTTTGAGTGACAGACCCAAACGCTGAATTTTTTGCATAATCAGTGGCCATTCGTTTTGCAAGAATTCTTTTTTCTCACTTTCAAGTAATTTGTCTTTTGCACCTTTGTTAACAAACATGCCCAATCCTCTCCTTTTTTCCAGTATTTTGGAATCAACCAGCTCTTGATAAGCCTTGGATACAGTCAACGGATTGATCTGATAGTCAGAAGAAACCTGCCTAACAGATGGAACTGCTTCGCCTTCGCCGATTTGTCCGTCGATAATTAACGCGACCACCATTTCTTTCAACTGCATAAAAATTGGTGTTTTGTTATTCCATTGCATACTTTGTACCTTTTACGTTGGTTTAAAGATTTGCGCCTTAGTGTATTGGTAGAGTAATACACTAAACTGCTGTTTGCAAGTAAAAATTACATTTATTTACATTTGCTTGATAGATTAGAAAAATAAAACAAGAAAAAAGCCCGACTTGCAGGCTTTTAAATTTCTTTTAAAACAATAAGTTAAATGAAAGTTTTATAGTTATTTTAATGTTTTCTTCAATTGTCTTTTTAATTGCAGAATCACATCACCATATTTTAATCCAGACTGATTTCCTACGGTCGCAATCACCAAATCATACTTGGGAAACAACCAGAATTGAGTTGTCCCACCTACAGAACCACCGGTATGACCAATCCAGAAATCACCATCATCATCAGTTCTACTCATCCACGCCAGGCCATAAGTAGTTGCTTTGCCATCATTAGTCTTTAAAGGCGTCCAAAGTAACTTTACTGTTTCCGGTTTAATATGTTTAGGATATAGGTGCTCAAAGCCAAAACGAACCAGATCATCAGTTGTGCTGATATATCCACCACCAGCCCATTTATAGCTGTTATCGGCTTCTCTTTCATTCTGAAGTACGCCATCCTGATAGCGATAATAGCTTCCTCTTCCAGAAATAATTAAATCAAGATGATCTGCGTAAGTTTGTTCCATACCTAGCGGGTCGAAGACAACTTTTTGCATATAGTCGAGAAAGTTTTCATTGGCAGCTTTTTCAATCACTGCACTTAAAAGATTATACCCATAAGATGAATAACGATACTTTGAACCCGGTTTATGTAGCAAGGGATCATCTTTAAAAATATCCAACCCTTCCATTACAGTGGCATAAGGCTTTTTACTATAGTTTTCATCACGACTATTATAATGTCTGATACCTGCCAAATGACCTGCTAATTGTGCGACTGTAAAGGTATGTTCTTTTTTGGGAAATTCAGGTACATACTTTCTGACATCAGCTTGCAGATCTACTTTACCCTCTTCTATCAATCTGGCTAACGCAAATGTCGTTAAGGTTTTGGCTACACTACCAATTCTCATTTTGGTATTTGCAGGGTCAATTTTTACCTGTTGTTCAACATCAGCAAAACCATAGCCTTTTGACCAGACTATTTTACCCTTGTGGCCTATTGATACAGATAAACCAGGGACTTTAGTATTTTGATAGAACTCGGTGAGAATTTTATCGGCTTCATCAAATTGTGAAGCGGCAAAAAGCGATTGTTGAAACAGTAGAACTATTATAAATACAATATATTGGTAACTTCGTTTCATTATCATTTTCTCCAATATTAGAGGTTGTCAGAATTGTAAAGAATACAAACTGCTTTCATGATACATAAAGTCTCTCTTATATCAAAAGTAAAAACAGTTATTTGGATGCATATGAATTATCTGTCCTATCAATTCACAATGATAATCACTATAATCCTTTTCATTTGACCCAATACTGAAAATCAAATGCAAATATCTAAAAATGTCTCTCTCGCTATCCTTGTTGTTTTATTAGCGGTTGTTCTAAGCGGTTATATTTCCATTGGTCTCAGCCTTATACTCGGCATTGCCTACGCCTTAATTATTGGCAATCCATTCAGAAGCAAAACTCAGCCCTATTCTGCAATGATATTAAAATACAGTATTGTATTGATGGGATTTGGTTTAAACATTAAAGAAATAGCTCAAACGGCTCAGGATAGTTTTTTACTGACTTTGTTGACCATTACCTTTGCTCTGGCTGTCGGTTATTTAATTGGTCGATTGTTTAAAGTGGAAAGCAAACTCTCTTTTTTAATCTCTGGTGGTACAGCCATTTGTGGCGGTAGTGCCATTGCAGCTCTTGCTCCAACCATTCAGGCGAAACAATCACAAATTGCCTTATCGATGAGCATTGTGTTTTTACTCAATGGTATCGGGTTATTGGTCTATCCGGAAATTGGTCATTATTTGCAAATGACTGATAGCGACTTTGGACTCTGGTCAGCATTAGGTATTCATGATACAAGCTCGGTTGTGGGTGCTGCAGCCAGTTATAGTGAAGAGGCACTTAAAGTTGCCACAACTGCCAAATTAGCCAGAGCCTTATGGATTATTCCTTTGGTTTTGATGGCAGGTTATTTATTCAAACATAAAAGCGAATCCGGTAAATTCCCTATCTTTATTTTGTTTTTTATTGCAGCGAGCTTGATTTCCAGCTTTGTTCCACTTATTGCATCCTATGGTATTTATGCCGGAATGCTGGCTAAAAAAGGTATGGCGGTGAGCCTCTTTTTAATTGGTGCTGGATTTACCAGAGAAACAGTTAAAGAGCTGGAATACACAGCGCTTTGGCAAGGGATTGTATTGTGGTTGCTGGTTTCTGTTTTTTCTTATTGGGTGATTCAGGTTATATAAATATTAATGGCGGGAAATGTTAGTTATCTGTCCATTCCTGAAAGCTTTAATTTAGGAGCGAAACTTTTTTGAATAGTTAGAGAGGCTCCTTAGGTGTAGCTATTCTACTTGCTTGATTGAATATCAAACTCACCAGAATCAAATCTCTTTGCTAGAGTCAGGCAAAACTTTCTGCTGTCTAACCCTATCATTTTTTCAGCTTTACTATAGACCATACGATCTAAAAGATCTTTTTCAGATTTTGACAACCCGCCTAATGCCTCTATATCAGAAATAAGCCTTTTCATTTCGGACTCATTTCTATTGTTATATTCAATAATGGCATTTTCCAATCCAGTTATTTTCCCATGCTTTTTCATACAGAGCATAGCAGCTCCAATGGGAATAAAAGATTCCAACATCTCGTCACGAAGTTCTTGTGTTTTGGAGTTTGAGTTAGATTCAATAAAGAAATCTGTAATAATACCTTTAATACCACCTGGATGGATTAATCTGGCTCCTACAAAAATGGTAACAATAATTACAAAAGTAACCCATCCCCTAGAGAAGAACCCTTTCTTTTTGGTTTCATCTTTCATTAGTAAATCATTCGAAATTTATTGTACATATCATTATCCTATCTAAAGATATTGCCAGCTTAAGCAGCAGGCTTTTGCCAGTCCATGCCGCAGGTAGAAATAAAGGCTTTTGTTATGTCTCATTTTCTTTTTAGCAGTGTTGTTAGTTTTAAGGTTGATGATTGCAGTTCTTTGCTAAAACCATTTTGCATGCCTTTTTCATTTCTAAGTATGCCAGATGCATATGCCCGGCTATAGCAATCACTTACGCGCTTTAACCTAATTTTGTGAATGCCATAATCATATTTGATAAGCTTTTCAATTTTTGTTGGGGGAATTAAGTCCGTATAGGAATGATTATTCTGGACACCTAAATTTTGATTATTGATTATGTCTACCAGTGGTTCAACCATGCTGTTGAATTCTTTTCTTCTATCTCTGCCAATTGCGAGTCTACTTCCAATGAGCAAGCCTATGAGAGTGCAGGCAATATTTATGAGTATTTGAGAAGTCACTGGCATGAGCCTTTGATAAGTTTTTTAATAAGCATTATTGGCGGCATTCTTCTGAACAGATGAAACATAACAGTAAACATATACATGATACGCATATTTGATTCCATCAGGTTATAACAATAGGTTAGGTTTGGCAATACTTGAAAGTCAATCAGTTTGTCTTTAGGAGATATCTCCACGCTGGTCGATATGACATACACAGGAACGAGATTCGAGGAGCGAGGAAATAGTCTTGCCCTCTCCCCAACCCTCTCCCTAAAGGGTAGAGGGGGTTTATGGATTCTGGACTTCGCCAGAATGACGGTATTGAGAGTAATCGTTTTCAGGAGATTGCCGCACTTCGTTCGCAATGACACACTTCACTCTCGTTCCCATGCTCCTGCGTGGGAATGCATACATTTAGTGATAAAGGAGAATAATTGAATGGCGGTCATCAATATTCTTCAAACCAATAAATTTTATTGACTGCCCTACACCAAGCTATTACCCTGTTCAGTGTGTCTAATTTTTATATTGTTGCAGTTACAAAAACAAAGTAGTCTTCAATGTTAAGGCTTCAAAGCCCTGTAATATACAATAATAAATAACAGCTGGAGTATAACCAATAATGACTGATTCTATTGAACCCGACATTGATATTAACTCACAAGTTTTAGGCAAGGCCTTACTGAATGTAATATCAAAGTATGATGACAGTTTTGCGGTAATAAGAGCACGTAGTTGTCATCAACGAGTGATGGCAAATATTGATGACCCTAAATGGTCTTCACAATCATTTGTTGATTCAATTCCTATTCTGGATGAAGCCACCTCAAAAACAGGTATTGATGCACATAGGATTTTTCTTTCATATTTGTTGCTTGATCTTACAAAAATGGAAGAACTACCTAAAAACCTGATAAAAGAATTGATAATCTATTACGAGTGGCCAAATAATCAAGCTGAACTCTATAATGAACTTCTTGATACAGATGTCCTTATTGCTTTAATCTTAAAAGCCTATGTCAAACAAGAAAATTTGGATTACGCTGATAACTTTGTTGATAAACAATATAAAAAGAAAGTCCTAATCAGAAACATCTCTTCCTTTTTATTAATTGTTTCAGGGATTATTATCTGGGTAATCTATATGAGTTACAAATAACAAGTATGGCAAATAGAAGTTATTTATATTCCACCAATATAAAACCTGAATCAGAAACAGTTCCTGATGGACGTATTCTTCATGGAATATCTGAATATAATTATGATATTCCTCTTATTTTTAAAGTCCTTATGTCAGGCAATCCTACAGTCTGTCACTCATCAATATGGAATACTGAAGAAAAAATTGCTTTGATAGGTGATTACTCATCTGGTGTAGAAAAATTAAAGTCTTTTCTTGAAAAAATTGATAATCCTGAAGCGTCACAGCTGATTAATGAAGCATTAGAATTTATAAATAGATCAGAAAACGTTCAAGAGTATTTTATTCTTGAATGTGGTGAAATATTTGAAATGGAAGATGAAGATATGGAAAAACAGGCTACCAAGCTGATTGATGAAATTATAAACAACACTGATGCTGAAATTAAAAGAATTCTGGACAAGATAAAAGCTGATGGAGTACCAGCCAAACAAAGTTGGTTGTCGAGAATGATAGGTAACAAGCCTAATGAAGATAACAAAGCTATACAGAAGAGATTATTTAGCTTGGGTTTGGGTAACTGGTCAAATATTCTTTATTACAATTTTAGCGATGGTAATTAATCCCCTCGAAGGTTCTTAATTATCCATTGACTGCTAACCATTAAGCCTATACCCTTTCACCACTCAAAAAATAGATATAAGCACAACAACTAACTCGATGCTTTTTAACTCTTCCAACAACCGTAATGCTCAACATAGAAAAGACCAGAACTTTGTAGAAAAAGCTTTTCAAAGCGAACAGGCTTTAATTGTTGTTTGGTACAAGGGAAAGTTGCTCATTCAGGAACATCAGTTTGAGCTGTTCAGCTTTCAGCAAATCAATGAATTAGGTGTTGATACTCAAAATAAAATCTATCTGGCCAGTGAAGAGCCTAATAAAGAAAATAAAAATAATGATAAAACCTTTCATTACTTTTCAATTAATCTGCTCAACTGGAACGACAAACTCAATCACTTTGAATTGTTCGATTTAAGAACTGCCAGCCCTTTTCTAACCGAGAATATTTTAAGTTTGTTGTTTTACGCCCAAGGTCTTAATAACTGGCATCACAATAATCCATTTTGTAGTCAATGCGGCAGCCAAACAGAAATAAAGCAATTTGGTCATGTGAGACAATGTTTAAATGGTGATTGTCAGAAAGAGCATTTCCCACGAACCGATCCTGCAGTGATATTTACTATCATCAACAAACAACAAAAAGATGAACGTATTTTATTAGCAAGACAAGGCAGTTGGGATGAAAACCGTTATTCGGTAGTCGCAGGTTTTGTTGAACCAGGCGAATCGCTGGAAGATGCCGTCAGACGTGAAGCGCTGGAAGAAGTGGGCGTTCATGTTTTCAATGTGAAATACCAGATGTCTCAACCCTGGCCTTTTCCCGCTTCTATCATGCTGGGTTACACCAGTGAAACAAAAGACGAAGAGATTCATCTACATGATCAGGAGTTGGAAAAAGCTCGTTGGTTTTCTGCTCAGGAGATAATCGATTTGGTGCATCAAGGTGAATTAAAACTTCCCTTTACTGTTTCCATCTCTTTTTACTTAATTAATGCCTGGTTTACTGAACAAGTGGGATATAATTTAAGGCAATTATTTAAAGATGTTAAAAGCGTTAAAGATGTTAAAAATGCAAAAACTGAAAACCCTGCTTGAAAAAATTAAAGCAAAAATGACACTCAAGAATTTGGTTTCTGGTACCATTCAGTTATCTATTTATATCGCTATTTTTATGACCATCACCTGGTGGCAGCAAAAGGATATGCTCTCAACATCTGGAGATACTCAAGCACCTGCACTGCATTTGGTTGATTTGGCAGGCAAAACACACAACCTGAATTTTAGCGATAATGAGCTTCCAACGCTGATTTACTTCTTTGCGCCCTGGTGTCAGGTTTGTCATGCATCCATTGACAATCTGGAAGACATTTATCAAAGTGAAAAAGACAACATCAATATTTATCTTGTCGCACTGGA
>JAOUOC010000215.1 GCA_029880585.1 Gammaproteobacteria bacterium | reverse complement strand
CGAACAAGGTGAATTGCGAAGCAAGAGAGGGTAGCCTGGGCTGGGCCAGAATCCATTTATATAAGAAATCATGTCATAGCGAGGAGCTTGCGACGTGGCTATCTCCCAAAGGCTATTACTTATTAAACTTCACACGCTGCAGGTTGCCGTTAGCGCAGCGCCAACAATGATCCTATGGATATACTCATGTATTACCAATATGTTTGGCGGATGACGCTTAGCTTATCCGCCCTACGAATGGTGTGAAAATCTCCAGAAAACAAATGCCTTACATCTATTTAAGGTGTGACAGAATATTTTTCTATCGTTTTTATACGTTCTTCTATTCTTTGCATACAATCTGCTTTGTCTTCTTCAGATTCAGGTAATCGACACATCATTTTATTTATTTCTTCATCAAAATGATGAGAGTTTCGATATTTTGCTAGATTGTTCATGGAACGTTCCAGATACTGCAGATGCTCGGATAGAAAAATCTCAGAAAATATATGATTGCCTGAATTTTGATACCAATTATAGGCATCTATACCGTCATTAATTGAAAGCTCGAAATGCCAATATATATGTTTTAAATCTTTATCAGTGCCATTTTTTAATTCTTTGGCTCTGAGCACGTCCCGATTGGAAGACAATACTTTCTCGAGATTATAAAAGTTTTCGACACCTTCATTAAAACCGTAATACACACCACCAGCAAAAGCAGTAACAACTAAAATCAGGTTTATAGCAATATTTTTATATCGTATCATTTCAAGTAACCTCTCAATAAGATTTAGATTTTACATTCTCAGTGCCTATTCATCAGCATCAACTTTTAGAATTCTCAATTTAATACTTTAATCACTGGCTGACTTAGTATGCTCTCATCATTCTTTAAAACTTCAATCGAACCTGGAGGCGATTCAGCAGTACCAATTACTGTTACATGACATCTATAAGTGTATGCGCCCTTTTTAAACTCGTAGTAGTGATTACCACCACTACCTTCAAAAATCTGTTTTCCATTTTTTAAAATGATATTTGGTTTTTTGCTCTGATCGCTTTTAATAGACCAGGCAGCATATCTGTAATTATCACTACCAAGTCTATCAACTCTTATAATAAATGTTTCTGTTTCCCATTGAAAAACGGGTGCAGCAAATGTTTGGAGGCTTTCATGTAGTTTGCTTTTCTCTTTTTTTAATGCACCTTCAATGGCGTTTTTCACTATTTTTGAATCAAAAAACCGAGGATTATAAAAAGAGATAATTTTAACATTCACTTTTTTACAATCATCATCTAAACAAATTCCTGAATAAGTTATTTGACCACCGCCCATCTTCACACCACGCCAGTTGGCAAATAATTCTTCAAAGCTTTCCTTTTCTATAGTTTCCAACATTCCTTGATCGAAGATAGCATCATAATACTTTAAAAAATCTTTGTTGTTCTTTATAACAAATGTATCTTCCCCACCATAAATATTGACAGGATAACTAACAAGGCTAGAAATTTCTTCTTTTTGGGTAGTTCGTGCTAAATCTTTTAATTCAAAAAAGAAATCCTTGTATATGACGTGTTCACCGAATAGGAAATCCATTTTTTTCTCCATCTCTTCTGAAGCACTAACATTGATGGATAGGAATGATAAAATTAATATGATGTGAAATTTGTTTTTCATTTGTTCTCTCATAAATAGTTATTATTACTTAGACGAAGGTACCATTTTATACTTTGATTGTCTTTAAGTTCAATATCAATGATCATCTGGATATACTCATATTTTACCGATATGAATGGCGGATGACGCTTGGCTTATCCGCCCTACGGAGTTATGAGTAATTGAAATGTTATGGATACTGGCCTTCGCCAGTATGACGGGAAGTAGGAATAGATTTTGTAAGTTTGTCATTCTGGCGAACAAGGTGAATTGCGAAGCAAGAGAGGGCAGCCTGGGCTGAGCCAGAATCCAGAATACTTTCCTTGCTTTTCATCCTATGCTCTGATATCAATACATCGAGACAAAACGATAAAAAGAGACAACGATGTTCAATGCCAGTATTTTAAAACAGGTGGTCAAAGACGAAATCCGTTTGTTAACTTTTCGTCCCTTCAAATTTAATCCAGATTATTTCAAATATTATCTGACGTTAGGTTTGCTTTTTACCTGGCTGGCGGGTGTTGGTCGATACTGGGATAATCCACGAGCGGATTTGTGGCAGTATCTTGGTTTGGGTTCTGTAGTGTATGTATTTGTTTTTGCTTTGATTTTATGGGGCATTAACAAGCCTTTACGTCCAAAACATTGGCAATACAAGAACGTGCTGGTTTTTGTGTGTATGACATCGCCGCCTGCGGTGCTTTATGCCATTCCGGTGGAACGTTTTGTGTCCATGGAAATCGCGCAGCTAATGAATGTCTGGTTTTTGGCGATTGTTGCTTTGTGGCGTGTAGCGCTTCTGGTGGTTTTTCTCAAGCGAGTCACTGAAATGACTTATTGGAGTATTTTGGTTGCGTCTTTATTGCCCTTGACCTTGATTGTTTCAGCGTTGTCTTTTTTAAATCTGGAACATGTTGTTTTTAACATTATGGCGGGTTTAAATAGTAATACGGCAACCGCTAATGATGCGGCTTATCATGTGCTTGTCGGTATTACTGTGCTTTCAATTGTTTTGTTGCCAGTGCTGCTGATTGCTTATGTGATTATTGTGGCGAGGCAGAGGGAGAGGGGTGAAAAAGATACGGTTTGATTAAGCATGTACAACAATGTTTACTGGGCTGTTGTGTGGACATTTTTGATTAATTTGACTCTACAAGGTTGAGGCTAATTGTTAGGCTTATCATCACCTTTAAGACTGCTAAATAGTTCATTACACCAGCTATTATACTCTGATATAAAATCTAGATAGCTTTCATCTTTCCATTCTATCAAGTCTTTAATTACTGATTCCGTTGATATTACACCTGATAGTTTAAAATTTTCTTCTACTAATTTCCTTCCACCATCAGAAACCTTACCCCATATCAGGATTGCACCAGAAACATGAACTTCCTCTGAATTACATTTAACTAGATGCTTGTTTGGATTTGATGCCATTTCGATAAAGATTTGGAACGCTCTTTTTTTTCTGTGATGTTCTAACTGTTTTGGATCTTCCAGCACTAGGTATTTATACTTTTGATATTCAATTTCACATTTCATCTCAGACAAGAATAGATTTCCATCTTTATCCTTTAGTAGAAAGTCCAGCGTAAAATTCTTGCCATCGACATCGTAAACAGTAGGTCTTCCTAAGTTTACATAACTTGACCTCTCGTTTTTACACCAAATTCTGATTATTTCCTCATTGAAGATACCAAATACTCTAGATAAAAACTTATCTCTTCTAGACCGCCCTTTGTATGGCAGCTCTTCCGATATAAATAATTTTTTAAAATCCAAAGATTGAACCTCCATTTTTATGTATAACTTTTGAGCTTACCCGAGATAAGTCGACTATCTATGACGAATCGGGGGGAGTGTTTGGGTATATTGTACATGAAATTAGTTTCGCAAAAGTAAATTATCAATGAGTGCAGATAACATAGACAATTCATCTTCACTCCCACTAGATTTGTAGTGTAATTGATTACGGGTAACCCAAGTCTCCATTACTCGCGCTCCAGTTGGCGAACAATCAAGTTTGAGTTTAAAAATACAATGTCCAGTCCAGCTTCGATGAAAATATAACCACCTATTTTCAAAATATATGAACCACTTGTCGTCCATATCTTCGGGTATAAAACCTTTCATCATTTTCTCTGCATCTAAGTTTGTATAGATTTTGTCAAAAGAAAGCATTTCTCTTTCTTTTGCCATTGGTTCATTTTTCCAACTTTTTTTAGAAGCTATCATAATTCCTAATGGGGCTAACCGTTATTATATGCACTCAGGCAATGTATCACGCTTTTTACAGAAATAACACCCTTCGACAGACTCAGGGAAACAAAGTTTGAAGCCAATTTGATCCTTAATGACGACCAAATTGTCTTTCGCATGGGATACCATCATTATCACCGTCCATTTTAGTATTTGGGCAGTTTTCAATAAAATATTTTGCTTCTTCATAGGATTTCATTTGACTGCAATATTGACGACCGTCGCACCTAAAATCAGTAAATGTTTTATTTAAGATGACTATTTTGTTATTTACTGAAGATTGTTCCGACTGTGATGGTGTGACACTATTTTTTGGTAATAGTTGTAAAAAACAAAAACAATCAATATTAGTAATAGACTTTTCTTCAACTTGCGATTCCTTTTCTATTGAACTTTGACGACTATTATTTGCACTCAGGCAATGTATCACTTTTTTCTACGGTTGTCTTCATTAGATCTTTCCATGATTGGCCAAGATGATATTTTTATTTGAAGACGATTATGGATTCTGGTCGTCACCAGAAAGACGATTATTATTCACTCGCAACTCGCAACTCGCAACTCGCAACTCGCAACTCGCAACTCGCAACTCGCAACTCGCTTTCATGG
>JAOUOC010000043.1 GCA_029880585.1 Gammaproteobacteria bacterium | reverse complement strand
GCTTCTCAAAGTAATGATAATCCCGTGTATTACGTTCAATATGCACATGCGAGAATTTGTTCTGTATTCCGCCAACTGGAAGAGCAGTCTATTAAGTTTAGTCAATCTGAAGGTTTGGCAAATCTGAATATGTTGGACAAGGACAGTGAGAAAAGTCTGATTAATAGAATTTCCAAGTTTCCTGAATTGATTGTATCTGCTGCTCAAAATCTTGAAACTCATTTGCTTGCACATTACTTACGTGATCTGGCTAATGACTTTCACACTTATTATAATGCAGAAAAGTTTATTCAGGATGATGCTCAGCTAACCAATGCCAGATTATGTTTAATTCTGGCGGTAAAACAGGTTATCTCCAATGGACTGGGTTTGCTGGCTGTAAGTGCACCCGAAAAAATGTAGGTCGTTATCCATGGCAAGAGATTATGCAAAAAAAGGTCGTTCAAAAAGTCGCGGAGCCAGTAGACATGGCGATCGAATAATACCACTACCTTTGTTGATTTTTACCGGTTTCCTACTGGTAAGTTTTTTGTCTGGTTTGGCTTATTTAAAATGGTTTGTGGATCCTGTTGAAAACAATCAAAAGCAAACGCCAAAAACCGTTCAATCTCAAAAAACAGAAAAAAAATCTGATAATCAGACAAAGGATTCAACTGTTCCGGTATATAACCTACATGATGATCTGACTAATAAGGAAGTCGAAATATCAGATGATGATTTAAACTTATCTGAAAATCAGGATCGTTACTACTACACCATGAGTTGTGGCTCTTTCCGAGACGAATCTCGAGCTGATGAACTTAAAGCACTCATCGCACTTACAGGTAATAATTCGACCATTAAAACAGTTAACGTTCAGGGAACAACTTTTTATCGTGTTGAACTGGGGCCTTTCAATCGTAAAAGAGCAGCTGAAAGCATCAGACACCGTCTGGAAGACAACGATATACGCAAGTGTAGTATTACTCAGTTTCTTGCCAATAAATAACTGATAATTTGTTTCGGGCTTGAATTTTTAGCCTTTGCCCCCAAATATCAACTTCAACTTGTCTTATAAGGAGAGACTTTTGCAACAATATCGCGGAACTACCATACTTTCTGTCAGAAGAAATGGCAAAGTCGTTATTGGAGGAGATGGCCAGGTTTCTCTTGGCAATACCATCATGAAAGGCAATGCAAGAAAAGTCAGGCGCCTGTATAAGGATCAAGTTATTGCAGGTTTTGCCGGCGGAACGGCTGATGCGTTTACCTTGTTTGAGCGTTTTGAGGCTAAACTGGAAAAACATCAGGGCAAATTGATGCGCGCTGCTGTTGAACTGGCTAAAGACTGGCGTACAGACAAAATGCTCAGAAGACTGGAAGCTTTATTGGCTGTTGCAGATAAAGAACATTCCCTGATCATTACCGGAAATGGTGATGTAATTGAACCTGAAGACAGTCTGATGGCAATTGGCTCAGGCGGTGCATTTGCACAATCAGCCGCCAAAGCTTTGCTTGAAAAAACCGATTTGTCTGCCAAAGAAATTGTCGAAACCGGACTTAAAATTGCTGGTGACATTTGTGTTTATACCAACCAACATCATACGATTGAAGAATTGGATTGTAACTAATTACCGGATTTAAAATCATGTCTCATATGACCCCAAGAGAAATAGTCCATGAACTGGACAAGCACATTATCGGTCAGAATAATGCCAAAAAATCTGTCGCCATTGCGCTGAGAAATCGCTGGCGTAGAATGCAAGTGGCAGATGATCTCAGAAATGAAATCACACCAAAAAATATATTAATGATTGGTCCAACAGGTGTTGGAAAAACTGAAATTGCCAGACGCCTTGCCAAACTTGCCAATGCACCATTTATTAAAATTGAAGCCACCAAGTTTACCGAAGTTGGTTATGTTGGTCGTGATGTCGATTCCATTATTCGCGATCTGGTTGACTCTGCCTACAAAATGCTACGCGAACAGGCACATAAAAAAGTACAGGCAAAAGCTGAAGAATTGGCTGAAGAAAGAATTTTGGATGTTTTGCTACCACCGCCTCGTGGAATGGAAAATGAACCGATGGAACGCGATAGTTCTGCTGCAAGACAGATGTTCAGAAAAAAATTGCGTGAAGGAAAGCTGGATGATGATGAAATTGAAATTGATGTTTCAGCGCCAGGCGTTGGAATTGAAATTATGGCACCTCCCGGTATGGAAGAGATGACCAGTCAATTGCAGGATATGTTTCAAAGTTCAATTCCATCCAAGCGTAAAAAACGCAAGATGAAAGTTAAAAATGCTTTTAAAATGCTGATTGAAGAAGAAGCTGAAAAACTGGTAAATCAGGACGATCTTAAATCTCGTGCTGCCGAAGCTGTTGAAAACAATGGTATTGTATTTCTAGATGAAATTGACAAGGTTGCCAAGGGTCAAGGCCATGGTGGTGAAGTCTCTCGTGAAGGTGTACAACGTGATTTACTACCGTTGGTGGAAGGTTGTACGGTTTCAACAAAATACGGCATGATCAAAACCGATCATATCCTTTTTATTGCCTCCGGAGCATTTCATTTGTCCAAGCCTTCAGATCTTATCCCGGAATTACAAGGCAGGCTGCCAATCAGGGTCGAATTAAACTCTTTAACAGTGAGTGACTTCAAACGTATTTTGACTGAGCCTGACTCAGCGCTTACCAAACAATACACCGCACTTATGGCAACTGAAAATCGTGAAATCGAGTTTACTGATGATTCCATAGAAAAAATCGCAGAAGTAGCCTGGCAGGTTAACGAAAGTACAGAAAACATTGGTGCCAGAAGATTGCATACTGTCATGGAGAAATTGCTGGAAGATATATCTTTTTCTGCTTCAGACAGTGATGAGAAATTACTTATAAATGCCCAATACGTTATTGATCAATTGGGTGATCTGTCTCGTGACGAAGACCTGACAAGATTTATTTTATGATCCTTTATTCCCTTACACAACAACAAAGCTAGCTCAATTGGTATAGCCAATTAGCTGGCTTCTTGTTTGTTTCAATGGCTATTTGTATCATTTTTGCTTAAAATGTTCTTTTATTTTCAGTCAATAACAACGGTTGTTTATGTTGCTTAATCTGCTTTATCAGAAAGTTGTTTCCGTCCCGCTAAAAGTATTGGTGAAAAGCAAACTGGTTCCTGAAAAACCAGTCAAGGCTTTGTCCATAGATACCAGTTCACCTATTTACTACGTGTTGCAAAGACGGTCCACAAGTAGCTTTTTAATTCTGAAGGAAAAAGCCAGACAACTTGGTTTACCTGAACCCAGATTAATTAGCGGAAAGGATGAGCAATTACCAATTGGTTCGGTATTTTTTCTGCAAAACAAGAACATATTTGGCTTTAAGGGAAAACCTGTAAAAAAATATCAACGGTTTCTCAATCAATTGCTTGAACAGCAACAACAGGATTTAAAAGTAAATCATCAACTCATCCCCGTGTCCATTTATTGGGGTAGAAATCCGGGAAAAGAAAATTCACTGATCCGACTGATGTTTACTGACACAGAAAGTGCATCACCATTTAGAAAATTATTTCTTTGTCTGTTTCAGGGTAGAAACTCCTTTTTCCGTTTTGCAAAACCAGTCAAGCTTCAGGAATTTGTTAAGGGACAACCAGCTCATAAAGTCCTGTTGAACAAATTAACAAGAACACTTCGCATCCATTTCCATAGAAGAAGACAAGCTGCTATGGGGCCCTTAATCAGTAATCGACGACAAACGATCACCAATTTAATTGTCAGCAATAATGTCAAACAGGCAATTGAAAAAGAAGCGCGTAAAAAAAATCTTTCTCAAGCCAAGGCAAAAAAGCTGGCTTATCAATATGCTGACGAGATTGCTGCCAAATATTCCTACAAAACGGTTCGTGTTATAGAGTCGTTACTGACTCACTTGTGGAACAGAATTTATGATGGTGTTCAGGTAAACAATGCCGAAATGGTGCGAGAATTATCGACAACACATGATATCGTTTACTTGCCATGCCATAAAAGTCATATTGATTATCTTCTCCTTTCATATTCCTTATACCACGAAAGTCTGGTGCCGCCACATATTGCGGCCGGTATAAATTTGAACTTCTGGCCAATTGGTTCAATATTGAGACGTGGTGGTGCTTTCTTTTTAAGACGCAGTTTTGGTGGTAATCAGCTATATACCGCTGTATTCAACGAGTATATTTTTCAACTGATCAATCGTGGTATTCCTCTGGAATTTTTCCCTGAAGGCGGCAGAAGCAGAACAGGTAGATTGCTGCCACCAAAAACCGGATTGTTGGCGATGACCGTACAGGCCTGCTTGCGTGGCACTAAAAAACCAATTGCTTTTGTGCCTGTATATATTGGCTATGAACGTATTTTCGAAGGCAAAAGCTACCTGCAAGAACTCAGAGGTGCTGAAAAGAAAAAAGAATCTTTTGGTCAGTTACTCGGTATCCGTAAAACCCTAAAACAGGCCTTTGGTAAGGTTTATCTTAATTTTTCCAGTCCGGTCATTCTTGGAGACTATCTGGATCAACACAAGCCTGACTGGCGTGATTACAAATATGACAATGAAACCAAACCTGGCTGGCTAACATCTCAAGTCGCCGATCTTTCCTTTGATTTAATGTCTAGAATCAATGCAACAGTAACACTTAACTCGGTCAGTTTGATTGCTTTAATTTTACTTGCGACTGAGCGTTATGCGATTGATAAAAAAGAATTGGTTCTTCAACTCGATTTATTGATTTCTCTATGCAAAAAAGCACCTTTTAGTGAACAGACTTATTTTCCTGAAGAATCATCTGATACATTAATTAGTCAGGCTGAAAAATTAGGCACAATTTTTACAGTTGACAATCCAATGGGTGAAATCATTACTACTGATGAACAAACTGCCATTTTAGTAACCTACTATCGTAACAATATTCTTCATATTTTTATCATACCAGCTTTAATAGCCAGTTTTTTTATTCATCAACAATCCGTTGAAATCAAGGATTTGAAAACGGATCTGACAGCTATTTTTTCATTACTTAAAAAAGAATTATTTATAAACTGGAATCAAAAAGAGTTAACTCAACAGATCAATAGTATTATCAATGTGTACGTTGAACAAGGTTTGTTATTAAAATCCGGGCAAACGCTTACCCGTGCAGAAGACGATAGCAAAGCTTTTCAGCAACTATTTACCATGGCGCAAATTGCAAAACCCACCTTGCTGCGCTATGCCACCATATTAACACTTATTACCTCTCAGTCCGGCAGACAAAACTCCAGCCGTCAAATCATTGAAAAACGTAGTCGTGAGCTGGTTCAACGCATATCTGCCTTATATGGATTAAATGCACCTGAAGCTTTTGATAAGACCCTATTCAAGAATACAGTTAACTTGTTGAAAGACAGTGGACTACTTAAAATAAATCAAAATAACGAGGTCATCATAACAACCAAACTGAATCAGCTGTATGAAAGTGTACTCACTAAAATTGATGCTCGCTCAAAACAGGTTATGCAACAAACAAACAACTGGGCTAATCAATTCTGGGATGAACAGGAAGAATAATCAGTTCTTTCAGAGAATTATTCCTGTTTATTCTTCTTGCTGGTTAATCGGTAATATCAAGGTTGCCTGCAAGCCGGCATTTGCCTTGTTTTGCAGTCGTATTTCACCACCATGCATCTCCGCAATTCTTGAAACAATAGCAAGACCAAGACCTGATCCCTTTCCGCTTCTTGCCTTTTCACCTCTGGCGAAAGGTTGAAACAGATGAAGTTTATCCAGATCTTCTATACCCTTGCCATGATCCGTGACAGAAAGGTAGATCTTGTTTTCCTTCTCTTCTGTAGCAATATGAACAGGAGCCTTTCCGTATCTATAAGCATTTTCAATCAAATTACTGATCAAACGTTTCATTGCCAGAGGCTTGAATTTAACCGGTGACAGTTTTTTCAGGTCAAGTTCAATCCCGGTGTGCTGTTTTGACGAAGCCTCAACAACTTGCATAATTAATTCTGTTATGTCGGCTTCAACTAATTGCTCTTCACTACCGAATCTGACATAGCCGATGAACTGATCGATAATATCATCAACATCCTCAGTATCCTGAATAATGCCTTCCTTGATATCGTTGTCGGTGTCTGATAGAAATTCCAGAGCTAATCGAATGCGTGTGATAGGCGTTCTCAAATCATGTGAGATGCCAGCCAATAACAAGGTTCTATCTTCTTCCAGCTTTCTTACATCAGAAGCCATCTGATTAAAAGCCGCAGTTAACTCAATCAACTCCTGAGGGCCAACTTCTTTTAATTTTCCGGGATAATCACCACGGCCTAATTCTCTTGCTGCAAAGGCTAATCTTTTCAGTGGTCTATGTAATTGCGAAACTAGCAGCCATGCGCCAATTAAACTCAAGGTCAGTAAGACGGACATAAAAATAACCAGTTCCATTGGTGATTTCCCTTCATAATCACCAATAGGTATTCTGATCCACTTCATTTTATCGGGTGTCATACTGATCCATAAAAACAGACCTGAGTCGCTATTTTCTATCTTCACATCCAGATCATCTTCAAGGTATCTTTTGGCCTGCTCACTAAAGTTTTTATTATAAACAGCTTGTTCAAACCCTTCGGGAATACCATCTTTTTCAATGTCAAAAACTTCGAGTTTGATAAGCTCGGCAATTTTATCCTTAAATTCCGGATTTGAGTGGTCTTCTGTACTCAGATGAAGTAGCTTAATTTCATTGGAAACCAAGAACATAACCATCTGGTTTCTTCTGTCCACAACAAAATGCTGGATGGTGAAATAGGAAATGATATGGCTAATGACCAGCAATGATGCAATAGTCAATGCGTTTCTGGCAAAAAATGTATTTGGAAATATCGACAAAATTACCTTCTTTATTATTCTGAAAATCCATCAAATGACATCTCATAATACAATAAAAAAGTAGATAGGCAAATCCTCAATTTGTATCAATTAACTAATGACAATGCCATTTTCTGCAGATCTTTAATCAATAAACTTTTATCCTGACTTTGAAAGAATTCACTACTGATAATGCCATATCTTGTCGCATCAGGACTGACAATAAATATTCGTGCAGTATGATCAACGGTATAATTATTTCTTTCAGTATTGTCTGAATCATTATTAATGCTATAAATACCACCCAAATCACCAACCAGTAAATCAATCTGCTCTTTCTGACCAGTTATTCCAATAAAACCGGGGTCAAAATGCTTAACATATCTATTGAGGTATTCAAGGGTGTCTCTTTGTGGATCAACTGACAAAAATACCACCTGAATTTGACCTTTAGCGGTATCAGAAAGTTCTCTATATATTGCTGAAATATCAGAAAGTGTCGTTGGACAAACATCCGGGCACTGAGCAAAACCCATAAAAATCAAGTGCCACTTTCCACGAAAATTTTCTAATGTAAAGTCTGACTGATTATCCTGTTTCAATTGAAAAGCACCTAATAGCTTTTGTTTTGGATAAACCAGCAAGGTTTTGAATGGTTGCTCAAAAGCATTCTGGTTAACTTTTTTTGTCTCTTTCTCCGACTCACAAGCGGTCATTGATAACATTGTTAGAAAGAGTGTGGTTTTAACTAAAATTTTCATATCGATAATTTACAACTGCCAATAATAAATAGGGTAATTATGATCAACCAATAATGCCACAAACAATATCATCAAATAATAGATAGAGTATTTAAAGGTATCCATGGCCACTTTTCTCTCGTTGCTGAACATCAATTTAAAAGCGTAATAAATAAATATCAAACCCAAAATAGATGAAACAACCAGATAAATCAAATAGGACATACCTACCAGATAAGGAAGCAGCCCTGCAAAAAACAAAAGGATTGTATAAAGTACGATATTGAATTTGGTGAATTCAATACCGTGAGTTACCGGAAGCATCGGAATATCAGCTTTTGCATACTCTTCTTTTCTGAATATTGCCAAAGCCCAAAAATGTGGTGGTGTCCAGACAAATACAATTAACACCATTAAAAGTGCATAGGGATGTATATCACCACCATGTCCGTCAACAGCTGTCCAGCCAAGTAACGGTGGTATTGCACCACTCAACCCGCCAATAACAATATTCTGGGGCGTCGCTCTTTTTAAATACATGGTATAAACAAAAGCGTATCCGACCAAACCACCCAATGTTAAATAAGCGGTAAGTGCATTGATGTAATAAAACAGAATGTACATGGATGTCAAAGACAGTAGCGTTGCAAAAATGATGGCATGGGTATTTTTTATCTTGCCAGTTGCAACCGGGCGTTTAAAAGTTCTGGCCATTAAGGTATCAATATGTTGGTCAACAACGTGATTCACTACAGCGGCACCAGCCGAGGCAAAACCGATACCAATAGTTGCCAAAATCAGGGTTTGTAAAGGAACGCTTTCCACTGGTGCCATATACATGCCAACAATAGCTGTCAGCAAAATCAACAAAACCACCTTTGGTTTGGTTAATTCAATATAATCTTTCCATGATGCTGTGACTTCAGTCATTAATCTTAAACCTCTTCGTCTTAGCCTAATCTGGAAAATTTAAATAAACGCTTAATATCACTTCGCAGATCCTTGCTTTTTTCATATCCCTTCTCTTTATCTCTTACCAAAGGATAGCGCATGAATATGTTACCTAGCGGATCGACCAGATAAATATAATTGGATGGCAGATCCTGATTTAAACCACTTCTGGTGTTTGGTAAGGCTTTTACGCCAATTTGACTGAATTGACTAAATCCATGTGGAAACTCTTTTAGTTTTGTTTGCTCCAGTATATTGCTATTTTCCGGCAAAACCAGCAGCGGGTTGATCCGGGTTCTTTCCTTGCCCAAACCAATGTAGGTTTGATTTAAAACATATAAATTCAGTTCCATGCAAGTCAAATCACAAGTCCTTTCATCAATGGGCATTACCCACCAATAGATTGTTTCAAACTCCATACCTGTTATGACGCTTCCATCCTGTCGCTTGAATTCATAATCTTCAATATCAACCACGTTTTCTTCAGCAATTAATTCACCAAAGTTTTTAGTTGCGCCAGCAAACCAGCCATTAAAATATGCCAAATAAGCTACAGCCACAGGAACAACAAACAAGGCAAACAATGCCAACAGGGTTTGCCTGTTTTTTCTTCTGTTAATTTCTGCTGAATTATCTTTTAACTCTTCAAAATCCACTGTCTTACCTCTTCTTAATTGCTACAATGACACTTAAAATCAGGAGTGCCAATGCTAAACCAAACCATTGTATTGCATAAGCTAAATGCTTGTCCGGTGACATATTAATCCATACCCAATTTGCCTCAAGGGCATATTCTGATTGTCCGTCAATCCGGATCATATAGTCTTGCAAATCAACACGAAACTTTTTTTCCAGACTTTCAATCGCTACCATGTTCATGGCAGAGAGCAACCAATGCCCATCAACATATGCCATTACCTGCTCTGGCTGAATAAAACTCTCATCGGCCACGGGGTAAACTCTGCCCTTTATTTGCCAATTACCAAAAACCGTTTCAGCCTCAGGTAATTGTTCTCTGTTTGGTAATGCCCTTATCCAGCCACGATTAACTAAAACAGTCTTAGCTGAAACCGAATCTTCTGCAATCTGAAAAACCTGATATCCCACCTGTTTATTATAGATGGCATTATCCAGATAAATAGTTTCAGCTATCGGTTTTAAATCCAGTTGAACCGTTTGAAACATCTCGATTTTTGCCTGATCAATCTCGGCAAGATTATTGATTTGGGATTTTAAGCCAGCCTCTACTTGCTGAAGTCGGTGATGCTTTTCCTTGGCTCTTTGTAATTGCCAAAAACCCAGTTGATTCAAAACTGATTGCGCCAGTAAGAAAATCAAAAAATACCAAATATTAATACGTAGCTGTATGCCACCTATTTTAAACTCATATCTGGGATGCAAAGTAAATCTCCACTGGAAAAACTGTTACAAGGCGCGTATTCTACACTATTTCTGATAACACATATATCCATCAGTAAGGAATCAAATTCATGATTATTAAAATATTAATCATTCTTGCCATGCTTGCCATTCTGTTTACTCTGTTCCGCAGCTTGTACTTTCTTGCAACGGAAAAAGAGCAAGATTCAAAAAGAACCGTAAAAAGTCTCAGTTGGCGTATTGGACTGTCCATTCTGTTTTTTGTTCTAATCATTATTGGCATTATGACGGGTGTAATTGAACCGCATGGTTTGCCGACAGTTTCTGAACAACCTTAAAAACTAATTTCCCAATAAAAAAGCCGAAGCGCTAAGCTCCGGCTTTTTTTTAATCTGTATTTTCTTTTACATAATGTAAACGAAGATAAACAGGAATAACCAAACCACATCAACAAAATGCCAGTACCAGGCACCTGCTTCATAAGCAAAATGGTTTTTCGCAGTGAAATCACCACCAGCACAACGAATTGTCATAACAATCAGGAAGATAGTTCCAATGGTTACGTGGAATCCGTGGAATCCGGTCAACATAAAGAAAGTTGAACCGTAGATGCCACTACCTAAAGTCAGTCCCATTTCATTATAGGCATGATGGTACTCTAAAACTTGCAATGCGAGGAAGATAATACCCAAAGCAGCTGAAATTGCTGTGTAATTAATCAGTGCATTTCTGTTGCCATCTTTTAACGCATGATGAGCAATAGTCAATGTCCATGAACTGGTTAACAGGATCAACGTGTTGATTGCTGGTAATCCCCAGGCACCCATACCTTCTGTTGTTTCACCTGCAGGCGTTACAATCATAGGCCATTGCGCTACAAACTCAGGCCACAATATTGCGTGAGTCATGGCATTATTGCCTTCACCCGCCAACCAAGGCATAACCAACGCTCTGGCATAGAACAATCCACCAAAGAAGGCTGCAAAGAACATGACTTCAGAAGTAATGAACCACATCATACCTTGTTTGAAAGAGCGATCCATCTGAGCGCTATATAAACCCTGTTTGGATTCTCTGATGGCATCTTTCCACCATGACCATAACATGTATACAATTATTGCTAAACCCAGAGCCAAAAAAAGCCAACCCCAGCTACCATCGTTGCTTGCAACCTTATCAGTCGATTGCTGAATAAAGTTACCTGCACCAAATGCCAATAAAAACAAACCGATTGCACCAACAATTGGCCACGGACTTTGCTCTGGCACATAATACTTTTCGTACTTTTCTTTTGTTTCAGTACTCATATTTCATCTCCATTAAGCGGTAAAACCACTCTACTTGGTTGCACCTGTCGCAGAATTTACTGCTTCAGTAATGTTGTATAACTTGTAGGATAAAGTCAAATGCGTGATCTCTTCTGGCAAATCAGGATCGATGTAAAACTTCATCGGCATATCCACGTACTCCCCTGCCTGCAACACTTGCTTGTCGAAACAAAAGCATTCTGTTTTGTTTAGATACAAGGCCGCTTGACCAGGTGAAACACTCGGTACAGTTTGACCAATGGTTTCCTCGCCTGAACGATTTTTCGCATAAAAAATCACTTCATTCAGTTCGCCTGGATGCACCTTGACTTTGGCCGTCTTTGAACCAAACTCCCAAGGCATACCGCGATTCACATTGGTCATAAACTCAATTGTGATTTCACGTTGATCATCAACAGAAACCGACTCATACAATGCCTTACCACGCGTCTTACCATTAAGGCCGGTAATATCACAAAATACATCGTATAGCGGAATTAGTGCATAAACGAACACAAACATACCAGCTACAACTGCCAGTAACTTCTTTACCAGCAGCTTGTTTGCCTGTTGTAGATCCTGTTCGCTCATGCTCTCATTTACCTACTGAATTGTCTCAAAATCAACAAATTCAACTTTTCTATTAACTAACTTTCGGTGGCGTATCAAAAGTATGATAAGGCGCTGGCGTATCAATTTGATCCCATTCCAGACCTGTTGCACCATCCCAAGGTTTTTTCTCAGATTTCTCACCACTTCTTACTGTTTTAATAACAATAAAGAGGAATAAGATTTGAACCAAACCTAATCCAAAGGCACCTATACTTGCCAACTCGTTGAAACCGGCAAACATCATGTTGTAGTCAGGAATACGACGAGGCATACCTGCCAAACCACTAAAGTGCATTGGGAAGAAAGTCAAATTAACAAATATCATTGACAGCCAGAAATGCCATTTACCCCATTTCTCGTTACATTTTTTACCAGTCCATTTCGGCATCCAGTAATAAACCGCTGCTGTTGTTCCAAAAATTGCACCCGGGAAGAGCACATAATGGAAGTGAGCAACAACAAAGTAAGTGTCATGATATTGGAAATCAATTGGCGCCATTGCCAACATTACGCCGGAGAAACCACCAATGGTAAACAGGATAACGAAAGCAATTGAGAACAACATCGGTGTTTCAAAAGTTAACGAACCTTTCCACATAGTCGCAACCCAGTTAAAGACTTTAACGCCTGTTGGAACCGCAATTAACATGGTGGCAATCATAAAGAATAATTCACCTGCCACTGGCATGCCCACAGTAAACATATGGTGAGCCCAAACGATAAATGACAACAATGCGATTGAGGCTGTTGCATAAACCATTGAAGCGTAACCGAAAAGTTTTTTACGTGAGAATGCTGGAATAATTTCAGAAACCACACCAAACGCAGGCAAAATCATAATGTAAACTTCAGGATGCCCAAAGAACCAGAAAATATGCTGGAACATAACAGGGTCACCGCCACCTGCTGCATCAAAGAATGATGTACCAAAGTGTCTGTCTGTTAACATCATGGTTACCGCACCAGCCAAGACCGGCATTACCATTATCAACAAGAATGCTGTAATCAACCATGTCCATACAAACAATGGCATTTTCATTAATGTCATGCCAGGCGCTCTCATATTGAACACGGTAACAATAACGTTAATAGCACCCATAATCGATGAAATACCCATCATATGAACACCGAAAATAAAGAAATCAGTGCTTGGTGGCGCGTAAGTTGTTGATAGTGGTGCGTAGAATGTCCAACCAAAGTTTGGTGCGCCGCCCGGCATAGTGAATGACAATAACAACAAGGTGAAAGCAAAAGGAAGGATCCAGAAGCTCCAGTTGTTCATTCTAGGCAATGCCATATCAGGGGCACCAATTTGCATTGGGATTAACCAGTTGGCCAAACCGACCATACTAGGCATAACCGCACCAAAAACCATGATCAAACCATGCATGGTTGTCATTTGGTTAAAAGTATTAGGATCTACAAATTGTAATCCTGGTTGGTAGAGCTCGGCACGAATAACCATTGCCATAGAGCCACCAACAATAAACATAACAAACGAGAACCAAAGGTACATAGTACCAATGTCCTTGTGATTTGTCGTAAATAACCAGCGTTTAATGCCGGTTGGGTGATGATCAGCCATGAGATCTTCTCCTATTAGTTACCGGCTTTAAAAGCCTGAATTTGTGAAGGTTGAATGGCATCACCTGTATCGTTACCCCAGGCATTACGCTCGTAGGTAATAACAGCTGCCAATTCAGCGTCAGTCAATTGTGAGCCGTAAGCTGCCATAGCAGTACCAGACTTACCATTCACCACAATATTGATATGGTCGTTTAATTGATCTGCCTGAGTAGCCATTTGGCTGCCTTTAAGTGCAGGGAATAATGGTGGTGTACCACTTCCATCAGCCTTGTGACAACTGAAACAAGCACCTTTACCGTTATAGATTTCCTCTCCCAAGGCCATCAATTTGTCTAGCTCCCAGCTACTTGCTGCAGCTTCAGCAGCAGCTTTCTCTGCGGCGATACGCTCTTCATTTTTCTGCGCAACCCAACTATCAAAATCAGACTGACTAACCACTTTTACCACTACAGGCATAAATCCGTGATCTTTACCACATAGCTCAGTACATTGACCACGATAAGTACCAATCGCATCTTCTGGTACATGAGTCCATGCTTCGTTAATAAAACCAGGAATAGCATCTTTTTTCACGGCCAAATCGGGAACCCACCAGGAATGAATAACATCATCCGCTGTCACCAGAAATCTTACTGTTTTTCCAGCTGGAATGACTAATTCATTATCAACTTCAAGCAAGTAATTCTCACCCTTTTCTGCACCTGAATCAATTTGATCTCTTGGTGTACTTAATGAGCTAATAAAAGTAATATTTTGCTCTGGATACATATATTCCCACTTCCACTGAATACCAGTGATCTGAATAGTCAAATCAGCATCAGTTTTGCTCTCTTCCATTTTAAGCAATAACTTTACAGCAGGAATAGTCAGGTAAATCAAAATCAGCACTGGAATAGCTGTCCAAACAATTTCCATCTTGGTGCTATGTGACCAGGTGGCTGGCGTTGGATTTTTTGATTTTCTGTGAAAAACAAAAGAAATGAACATTGCTATAAAAACAACTGCACCAACGAAAGTCATTACCCAAATCACCTGCATATGAAGGTCAAAGGCTTCAATACTGGTTTCAGTTACTCCCGGGCGCATGTTCAAGTCTGAAGCAAATATAGCACTGCTAAATAAACCTACCAGCATTGCAATACTTGCAAACAGTTTGCGTCGAATGGCCATGAAAAAATCTCCACTATTATTTGGTATGACGATAGATCATACCGTTTCGATTTGTCTTAATTAAGAAATAAGGATCAGACGTAATTGTAGTTGTTGTTGTCAATTATCGCCAAAGCATATGTATAAAAATTATTCAACAGGACTAACAGTCCGAAAT
>JAOUOC010000042.1 GCA_029880585.1 Gammaproteobacteria bacterium | reverse complement strand
AACCGATTAGCGTTATATATCTGCGGAATCAGACAAGCATCAGCCAAAGAAAGTTCCTCACCCAAACAATAATCACCTTCAATTTGGACATTTTTCAACAATTCATCAAAAGCTTTAAAGCCTTTTTCCATCCAATGAAAATACCACTTCATTTTTTCCTCTTCGGAAACTTTCAGGTTTTCAGTTAAATAACCTAAAACTCTCAAATTATTTAAAGGATGAAGATCCGACACAATGACCTGACATAACTGTCTGGCCAAAGCTCTTAACCTTAAATCTTCAGGCAACAATGGAACCTGCGAATATTTCTCTTCAAGATATTCCATAATTGCCATTGATTGTCCTATCAGCTTGCCATCATCATCCAGCAGAGGCACCAGACCTTGAGGATTTTTCTGCAGATATTCAGGTTTCTTATGTTCGCCACCATCTTTGATCAGGTTAACCGGAACCAGTGAATAAGATACCTGTTTCAAATTTAATGCAATTCTTACACGATAAGCCGCTGTTGAGCGCCAATAACTATAGAGTTTTATCATTATTTAGCCTTCTATTAATAAACGGAATAATTTCTCTATTCCCACTCATCTTCCTGTTCATTTTCGAGATGTTCAAGATGCCTGTCCATCTTGTTAAGTAAGTGGTGAAGTTGTTCTTTTTCTTCGTAGGTTAAACAGGACTCAATCAAAATACCTGTTTCAATACGCTTGGGGGTAATCAGATCGTGAAAATCTGCACCCTTTTGTGTTAAAAAGATCAATTGTTTGCGTCTGTCTTTTTTAGAGTTTTTTGTTTCAACGAACCCCAGTTTTTTTAGTGACTTTACAGCTCTGGTAACAGTTGCTGCATCCGACTTTAAAACTTCGGCAACATGCCCATTTGTCAGCCCACCATAGGCGCCAAGAACCGAAATAACACGCCATTCCCTCTCTCCAATTGGTATTCCGGTTTTAGCCAAAAGATCAGATAGTTTGTTGCCTGTCTGAGCCATTTGGGTTGCGAGACGATACATTCTGTAAGGTAAAAAGCTTTGCAAATCCAGCATATATTTAACTTTGCCAGCCTCAATTTGATTAAAGCCTGAAAGCGATCTTTCAATCTTGCTGGAAATTAATCTGATTTTATCCTTACTCATGTTAATCGACCAATTAGGTTAATCTTTATCTGGCGAATTTTAACTGCTATGCCAGTTGACTACAAATGTTGATTGATATTTATCATTTTCCATCAATCTAATGCCTGAACATCCACATCTGGCCAGATTTCAATACAAGACTGATTTCGATACTGATTAATGCGATCTGAAATTACTGTAGAACCCATGACTTTACCCTGAAACATAGGGCCTCCCTTGTGACGTGGAAATCCATAGCCATGCAACCATATCGCATCAATATCTGAAAGTCGTTGAACAATGCCCTCTTTAAACAGGGACAAACCTTCACTAATAATGGCTGTCATCGCCCTTTCAACAATCATTTCATTCGTAAAATCCTTTTGCTGAAAATCGAAATTGCCTTTTGCTTCGTCAATCAATGATTGTGCCTGAGGGTCGACAATCTGTTTGCCATTCTCGTATAGATAAAAACCTTTTCCTGTTTTTCTTCCCAATCTTCCGTTTTCTACCATTACAGTTGAAGCTGTAAAAAATCCGGGATCATATTCAGGTTTTGGTCTGGTTTTTCTGGCATTGTAACCAATATCAATGCCTGCCAAATCCTGAACGGACAAGGGTCCCATAGCCATACCCCAATCGGTCATGGTATTATCTATTTGTTCAATAGTCGCCCCTTCCAGAAGCATTTGCTGAACCTCCCTGCCGTATCTTGCATACATTCTATTAGCAGCAAAACCAAAGCACATACCCACCAAAACAGGAATTTTACCCAATGATTTTGCTATTGAAACAGCTGTAGTCAAAGCCTGTTCAGAGGAGTGTTGCGTTTTAATCACTTCCACCAGTTTCATAATATTGGCAGGACTGAAAAAGTGCATACCAATAATCCTTTGCTGATGACTGACACCGTCAGTCAGCTGTTCAATATCAAGATAAGAAGTATTTGAGGCTAAAATACAATCAGGTCTGCAATGCGCATCGAGTTGTTTAAACAATTGTTGTTTCACTTCAATGTTTTCAAAAACAGCTTCAACTACCAGATCAACGTCAGATAATTGCTTGTAATCAAGACACAATTCAAGATGTTGCAAACAACTATTCATCTTTTCATCAGACATTCTTCCGCTTTTAACATTGCGATGAAAATTATCATTGATACGCTCAAAACCTGCATCCAATGCTTGCTGATTTTGTTCAAACAATTTGATTTGATAGCCACTTGCCAAAAAAGCAGTCGCAATACCGGATCCCATGGTTCCACCACCAATTATCGCAACCCGTTTGACCGGGAGTGTATTGGCAGTAAAAGGCAATTTGGTCGTTAATCTTTCAATTGAAAAAGCATATCTCAAAGCTGATGATTGTTCAGAGTCTTTTAATTGAAGAAATGCCTCTCTTTCCAGCTTCATACCATCTTCAATCGATAACGCCTGTGTATTTTTTAAAAGTTCTGCAGCGACAACAGGCGCCTTTTTACCGCGTGCTTTCAAGCTGATTTTATTAATTTTGCTATCCCAATCACTAATATCCTGTAGTACGGGTTGCTGACCAACAGCTCGAACCTTGAGATTACGTTTTTCAAGCATATTAGTGGCAAAATCTATTGCCGCAGCTTTAAGATCTACAGTTGCCTGATAAATTTCATCGAAAAGCGCCGTATTTTCAAACTCTGTCACCTGATAATGCTTACCTGAAGTGATCATTTCCAGTGATTTTTCAGTTCCTAAAATTCTTGGTAATCTTTGTGTGCCACCTGCACCAGGTAATAAACCCAGATTAACTTCGGGCAACCCCACTTTGGCACTGGCAACAGCAACCCTGTAATGACATGACAGAGCTACTTCGAAACCACCACCCAGGCTTGTTCCAAATAATGCTGCAATAACAGGCTTGGATAAGTTCTCGATCTTATTCACCAGGTCTGGCAAAAATGGCTCTACAGGTGGCTTGCCAAATTCTGTGATGTCGGCACCGGCAATAAAAGTTTTGCCTATGCAATGAATGATAATCGCCTTTATGTCATTATCGTTTTCAAGATTTTCTAATGATTCCCATATACCTTGGCGGACTTGTTGGGATAAGGCATTAACAGGAGGATTATTAACTTCAATCACACCAACTGTGGAATATTTAAGAATTTGAACTACTGAACTTGTCATTATTGGACTCTACTACTTAAAATGTGAATGATTAGGAGAAATCAAAATCAATTTCAACTTCTTCAGATAAAGGATGAGCCTGACAGGTCAGAATCATGCCCTGACTTACTTCCTCTTCAGTTAATGAATGGTTTCTGTCCATATCAACCTGGCCTTTCACCAGTTTTGCCTTGCACGTTGCGCACACGCCTCCCTTACAAGAAAATGGCAGATCAGCACCGTTTGCCATGGCCGCATCAAGTATATTATCACCATCCATTGGTAGAGACATGATAGTTTTTCTGCCGGAGACTTTAACTGAAACTTCAGATACTTTTCCTGTAAATTTCGCTGCTCTGGCTTGCTGTTTTTTACTGACTTCATCTGCAGAATCACCCGCAAAAAATAGTTCGTAATGTATATTTTCATCAGCGATATTTCTGCCTTGAAAAAACTGATTCAGCTCTTCAATCATGGATTCTGCTCCACAAAGAAAAACGTCATCAAATGACAAACTATCAATAATTTTCAAACTCTCCATTGCAACAAGCTTATCCGTTGAAATTCGTCCATTTAAAATTTCTGCATCGTTTTCTTCTTTGGTAAAACAATTGACCCAATTAAAACGATCAATGTATTCATTTTTGATAAAACTCAATTTTTCTCTGAACATCATTAAGGAAGATGTTTTATTACCATAAATCAAGGTGACTTTGGATTGAGGTTCATTATGTAAAATAGAAAGAATATTTGAAATAACAGGGGTAATTCCGCTTCCTGTTGCTACAAACAAATAACTTTTAGCGTTGTTTTTATCAAGTTCTGTATAAAAATGTCCCTGAGGCGCCATTACATCTAATGTCATTCCTGCAGATAATGATTCGTTGGCGTAATTGGAGAAAATCCCATCAGGAATCCGCTTAACCGCTACTTGCAAAATCTGATCATCGACACTGCTGCACAGCGAATAGGAACGCCTGATATCTTCACCATTAATTTCAGCACGTAATGTTAAATGCTGACCTTGATGATATTGGAACTCATTTTTTAGATCAGCAGTCACATCGAAATTTAATAAAACAGATTCACTGGTTAAAGCTTCAACCGAGGCGATCTTGAGAGAATAAAATTTTGTACTCATTTTTTAACAACCTTATGTCGTCATGTTTTTTTAAAATCTACTTTAAAAATGTTTAAAATAATCAAAGGTTTCATGACAGTCATTGCACTGATAAAGCGCCTTGCAAGCCGTAGAACCAAACTGGCTAATGACATGAACCTTGCTGCTCTCACATTGTGGACAACAAATTTCATCCTTTTCAGAGGGTGGGGCAATGTTAATCTGCTTTAAATGCGCCTTACCTTCCGGTGACATCATTGCTGTTGACCAGGCTGGTGTTAATACCACCTTGACATTAACTTTTTCATATCCGGCATCATTCAAAACCTTTTTAATATCCTTAGTCATGGCATCAACCGCTGGACATCCGCTATAGGTCAATGTAATGTCCACTTCACAAACCCCATCTACCATCCTGACATCTTGCAAAACCCCCAGATCCCATATAGTTAAACCGGGTAACTCAGGGTCGTAAACACCATCAAGCAAATCCCAGATTTCAGGATGTGAAGCGGCTAAACGTACTGCGCGTCTTTGTGCAAATTCCGGTGATAATATTGGAATAGTTTTCAATTCCACTCTCCCAGCCCCTTCCCAATGAGAAAAGACAAAACCTTACCACTCATTTCCAGGATATGCTCTTTGCAGATATTGCATTTCAGATAGCATATGCCCCAAATGCTCCGTATGTATACCTTCTCTGCCACCATGAACCCGAAGTTCAACCGAATCCAGTTCAATGTCCGATTGCGCGAAAAACCCTTGAACATAAGCTTGCCACTCTGCTTTAATCGATTCCCGGTCAACACTGATACCATTTTCTGCAAGAGACTTTTCCCACTCAGACATATCAAAAAGCTCTCCAATAAAATCATTCAATTCTTCTTTGGCAACAAGAATTCTGTTCAGACTTTCCTCTGTGCCTTGTGCCAACTGAATAATCCAGGGTTCACTTCGTTTCAAATGATAACGACTTTCTTTAATCGCCTTTTGAGCAATAGCAGCAATCATTTTATCTTGTGACAGGGATAGTTTTTGCAGATATTTGACATAGAAAACATCCAGATAAAACTGTCTAAGCATAGTAAAAGCAAAATCATTAATTGGTAGTTCGTGAATTAATAGATTCGTGTATTCTCTTTCATTTCTATGGTATGCCAAATCATCTTCTGTTCTTCCCTTGCCTTCAACTTCAGCAGCGTACTGATAAAACATCCTGGCTCGACCCAAATAATCAAGTGCAACGTTAGAAAGCGCCAGGTCTTCTTCCAGATAAGGTGCATTACTACACCACTCACTCAGTCTATGGCTCAAGACGATAGAATCATCGGCCAATGCAATCAAAAATCGATAAAGATTTGTTTGTTGTTCATTCATTTAACTATTTCCAATTTTCGAACAAGTTTAAATCACATGTTATCTACGCTGTCTGGTAGCACATAGTGAGTTGCATGACGATAAGGCTTATCTGTCATCGGATCGATAAAATCTTCAACATCTGATTCTTTAGATGCAGTAATGTTCTTCGATTCAACAACCCAAATACTGACGCCTTCAGACCGTCTTGTATAACAATCTCTCGCATACATTAAGGCATGCTCTGGGCTTTCAGCATGTAAACTCCCAACATGCTTGTGATCAAGCCCCCGTGATGAACGAACGAAAACTTCGTAAACGCGTAAATGTTCCTGACTCATAATTTTGCTCTCAATAATTCTTTGATATAAAAATATTTACTGTCAATACTACCCTGTCAAGCGACCTGGTTGTCCGCTTGAGGCTTCTGTTTGGCTCGATAAGCTCTTACAGCTTCGCGAACCCATTCACCATCTTCATGAGCTTTAATATGGTGCTTTAATCTTTGGTGATTACATGGGCCATTGCCGTTAATAACCTGCTTGAATTCTTCCCAGTCA
The DNA here is from genome assembly GCA_029880585.1 of Gammaproteobacteria bacterium. GTDB lineage: Bacteria > Pseudomonadota > Gammaproteobacteria > Enterobacterales > Kangiellaceae > Aliikangiella. The sequence continues at coordinate 8,498 of JAOUOC010000042.1, read as the reverse complement.
ATTTCACCAGAATCATAGTGTCCTCTTTCTTCGTTCCACTTTAATTCGGGATCTGGCATTTCAAGTCCTAATACTTCTATTTGCGGTACCGTTTGGTCGATAAACTTCTGACGTAAATCATCATTGGTTTCACGCTTTATTTTCCACTTCATCGACTGAGCAGAATGCGCAGAATCTGTGTCATGTGGACCAAACATCATCAATGATGGCCACCAAAAACGATTTAATGCATCTTGCGCCATCTGTTTTTGTTCAGCACTACCCTTGGCCATTTCATACATCAGTTCATAGCCCTGACGTTGATGAAAGCTTTCTTCCTTACAAATTCGGATCATTGCTCGAGAATATGGACCATAAGAGGTTCTTTGTAATGAAATCTGATTAACAATGGCAGCGCCATCAACCAACCAGCCGACTGCGCCGATATCTGCCCAGCTTAGTGTTGGGTAATTAAAAATGGAAGCATATTTTGCCTGTCTGGTTTGCAGCGCTTCAATCATTTCACTGCGGGTAATACCCAAAGTTTCAGTCGCACTATACAAATACAGACCATGACCACCTTCATCCTGCACCTTGGCAAGTAAAATCGCCTTTCTTCTCAAGCTGGGAGAACGGGTGATCCAGTTACCTTCAGGCTGCATACCAATCACTTCAGAATGAGCATGTTGAGACATTTGCCGAATCAAATTTTTACGATAAGCTTCTGGCATCCAGTCGCTAGGTTCAATTTTTTGCTCATCGGCAATCTTCTGCTCAAACTCTGCGAGTTTTTGCTCCAGATTGTCGGTCGAATTATCATGAGTTTGTGTCATTCATTAACTCCAATTCAAAAATAAATCTATATAATTTCACCACAATGGACATACATATAAAAAATTTAGGCCTTCTCAATAATCAGGGCAATTCCCTGACCAACACCTACACACATGGTACAAAGCGCATACTTTCCACCTGTTCTTTGCAATTGATATGCTGCAGTAGTTACCAATCTTGCCCCACTCATACCTAAAGGATGACCTAATGCAATAGCACCACCATTAGGATTAACTCTTACATCATCATCAACTACGCCTAATTCTCTTAGCACGGCCAAACCTTGTGCTGCAAACGCTTCGTTTAATTCAATTACGTCCATATCTTCCATTGATAAACCTGCTATAGATAAAGCTTTTTTACTGGCTTCTACAGGTCCCATCCCCATATATTTTGGTTCAACACCGGAAGTCGCCATGCAAACGACTCTGGCTAGCGGCTTGAGTTTATATTCCTCTACCTTATCTTCAGAAGCTATCAACAAGGCGCAAGCACCATCATTGATTCCAGACGCATTACCCGCTGTCACGCTACCATTTTCTTTAAAAGGTGTCGGTAATTTTGCCAGCGCTTCCAGAGTACTTTCTCTTGGATGCTCATCAACAGCAAATGCTCGGGTTTCTTTACGATTAACCGGTACTGTGACAGGCACAATTTCATCACTAAATACACCAGAAGCTAACGCTTTTTGCGCCTTGTTTTGTGAATTTAATGCAAACTTATCCTGGTCTTCACGACTCACACTGTACTTCTCGGCAACATTTTCAGCAGTTTCCGGCATAGAATCAATACCATATTGCTTTTGCATTGCCTTGTTTACAAATCGCCAGCCCATTGTTGTATCAAACATTTCAGCCTGACGAGAAAAAGGCGTTGTTGATTTGGCGACAACAAATGGTGCACGCGTCATATGCTCCACACCACCAGCAATTGCTATAGATTGCTCACCACAGGCAATAGCTCTGGCAGCACTGCCGACTGCATCCATACCTGAACCACATAAACGGTTCAAAGTTACACCTGGCACAGTTATTGGCAATCCTGCTAACAACAAGCTCATTCGAGCTACATTGCGATTATCTTCACCAGCCTGATTAGCGCAACCATAATAAACGTCATCCAGCTTTGACCAATCCACAGAAGGATTTCTTTCCATCAGCGCTTTCATTGGAATTGCACCCAAATCATCGGCTCTAACATGAGATAAAGAACCACCGAAGCGGCCAATTGGGGTTCTTACTGCATCACAAATATAAACTTTTTTCATTTCAAACCTTTATTTAACATCTTCACCACGGAGGCACTGAGTAACGGAGGATAAATATAATTTAAGCAAGATAACAATATACATAATGCCTAATTTAATCTATTTAAAATTCATTACAAACCTTCATAAAAAACCATTCACTTTAAAAACTACTCACCACAGAGGCACTGAGTACACAGAGAAAAGACTATATATTAATTTGCCATTCTCTTGATACCCGATTTCAATAATGGGACATTAAAATTTATTAATCACCCGTATTTCTTTTTTGCCAATTTGAGATAAGTCAGTAATTGAGCTTCATGAATCGACTCGATTTTCTTTGCTGATTTCAGCTCAACAATGATTTCATCTTCAATCATTAAATCAATTTTTAACTTATTCCCTAACTTTTGCCCTTTATAGTCAATAGGAATAAATTTTTGCCGCTCAAAATTTATACCGGATTGCTCAAGTTCATAACATAAGCATTCTTCATAAATTGACTCTAATAATCCTGGTCCTAATTGACGATGCACTTCCATTGCACAACCAATAATCTTACCTGATAACATACTATCCTTTTTAACATCCATTTAAAATAATACCTCTGTGAACTCCGTATCCCTGTGTTGAATATCTTATATTTTAATCTTCAAACATTTATACAACTAATAACCTTAACTGGTAATACAGCTTCCTTACTAATATCCATCTAATAAAACCTCTGTGCACTCTGTGTCTCTGTGGTAAAAAGCTCCTGTTTTCTCAGTTACGCCGTGTCTCCGTGGTGAATAAACTATTTTCCTTTAAACTGCGGTGCTCTCTTTTCCATAAACGCAGCTACACCCTCACGGTAATCATGACTCGCACCCAGATGCTGCATGGCTTTTTGTTCGAGATCCAGTTGCTGACTCAATTCTCTATCGAAAGAAGTGTTAAGCAATTGCTTGATATTAGCTAATGCTTCTGTTGGCTGTTTGGCCAGATGGGATGCTAATTGTTTGGCTTGTTCCATATATTGATCATCATCATGTGTCTGATAAATCAGACCCCATTGCTCTGCTTGTTCAGCACTTACTTTGGTTCCTAACATAGCCATCGCCTTGGCTCTTGGAAGTCCAATTGCTTTAGCAAAATGCCAGGAACTACCAGAATCGGGAATCAGGCCAACATTGACAAAAGATAAAATAAAAGATGACGCTCGCGCCGCAACAACAATATCGCAGGCCATCACCAGACTCGCTCCCGCACCAGCTGCCACACCATTGAGGGCACATACTACAGGCATTGCTAATCCAGTTATACGTTTGATTAATGGGTTGTAGTACTTTTCTACTGACTCTCCCAAATTAGGTGGTGTACCATCAGAACTAACTGTTCTGTCACCCAGATCCTGACCAGCACAGAATCCCCTTCCCGCGCCAGTTAATAGTAAACATCTTGAAGTGCCATCATTGGCAATATCGTCCAAAGCAGTTTGTAACTCTTTGTGCATCTCAACATTAAAACTGTTTAATTTGTCAGGACGATTCAAGGTTAAAGTAGCAACACCGTCAACCTTATCAACAACAATTGTTTGGTACATATCTAAGCCTCATTTATAATAAGGCAGCAATTTTACCACAGAGATACAAAGAACACAGAGTCGACCACTGTTTTTTATTGTACTTTTTTATATTAAGCCTTGAGGAACTAATTGTGCCTATTTATGCAGTTGATAACTTTATTCCGGTTGTAAAATCAAACTCTTACATTCATCCCAGTGCAGAAATTATTGGTGATGTCATTATTGAAGAAAACTGTTATATAGGGCCTGGTGCGGTTTTACGTGGTGATTTTGGGCGAATTTTCATCGGACATCACAGTAATGTTCAGGATACTTGCGTTTTACATAGCTTTCCGGATATTGATTGTCATCTGGAGCCCTACAGTCATATTGGGCATGGTGCAGTTTTACATGGTTGTCGAATTGGTGAACATAGTTTAATCGGCATGAATTGTGTGGTGATGGACGAATCCGTAATTGGTAAAGAATCCATCGTTGCAGCCAGCTCATTTATTCGTGCAAGATTTCAATGTGAAGCACGGTCTATGATAATGGGAGTACCCGGTAAAGTGGTGAGACAAGTTAGCGATGATGAAATGAAATGGAAAAAACAGGGGACGCAGGAATATGTCACTCTGGCTGAAAGATATATCAATTCCTGTCGAGAGATTGAGCCTTTAAACGAAGTTCAATCTGACCGTCCGCGTTATCATGATTCCATTCATCAAACCAAACAATCAGATTGATAATATTTCAGCTCGACAGAAAATCTAAAAACGCCCTGTAGGCACTCTGAGATCAGCCACCATCTCCTGAATTTTTTGAGGTGGTGCTGGCGTAAAGTGACTGACCGTTAACGCCACAACAAAGTTTAATATCATGCCCAAACCGCCAATAGCTTGAGGAGTGATGCCAAACAGCCAATTTTCTTCAATATTTTCCGCAAAAGGTTCAAAAAATACACCTTTAAAATAAATGATATAACAGAAAGTAAAAATTAAACCTATCAGCATACCTGCAACCGCACCGGTTCGGTTCACTCTAATACTAAAGATACCCAGCAAAATAGCGGGGAAAAGCGATGATGCAGCCAGACCAAAGGCCATAGCCACAGTTTCGGCCACCCAACCAGGTGGATTGGCACCCAAATAACCGGCAATGACAATCGCAACCGTTATAGCGATTCGACCATACATTAATTCCTGTTTTTCAGTAATATTGGGAGCAAAGGTACTTTTCATCAAATCATGAGAAATAGAGGACGAAATAACCAGCAGTAATCCGGCTGCTGTGGAAAGCGCTGCGGCAATACCTCCAGCTGCTATTAAGGCAATTACCCAATTAGGTAAACCGGCAATTTCAGGGTTGGCCAACACCATAATATCCCGGTCAACATAGAGCTCATTAGCAAATGGTGCTCCTTCTGCTATTTGTCCTTCACTCGGATTGGTGAGTATTCTTTCTCCCTGCTCGCCTCTCGTCTCATCAAATTCGGGTACCTTGCCATCTATTGGACTGCCTTTGGCATATTGCACCTTGCCATCTTCATTATGATCATACCAGGCTAACAAACCTGAATTCTCCCAGGTTTTAAACCAGCCAGGCATTTCACTGTAACTGACTCCGGTTGAATCTTCGCCATTGATAGTTTCAATAAGATTTAATCTGGCCATAGAACCCACTGCTGGCGCCACTGTGTACAACAACGCAATAAATAACAGGGCATAACCCGCAGAACGTCTGGCATCGGAAACTTTGGGAACGGTAAAGAAACGGACAATAACGTGAGGTAAACCTGCGGTTCCAGCCATCAGAGCAAGGGTCAGAAAGAACAGATTAATGGTGGATTCAGATCCGCCAGTATAGGCAGTAAAACCAAGATCTGTCACTATCAGATCGAGTTTGTCCAACATATAGGTTGAATCATTAATCAAGGTGCCTCCAAAACCAATTTGAGGAATAGGTGAACCTGTGATTTGCAATGAGATGAATATAGCTGGAACAGTATAGGCAAAAATTAATACGCAGTATTGAGCGACTTGTGTATAAGTAATACCCTTCATACCGCCTAATACGGCATAAACGAAAACAACACACATGCCGATGATAAGTCCGCTGATAATATCCACTTCTAGAAAGCGGGAAAATACGATACCCACACCACGCATTTGCCCGGCAATGTAGGTAAAAGAAATAAAAATAAGACAAACAACTGCTACAATTCTGGCAGTTTTTGAATAATACCTTTCACCAATAAATTCCGGGACAGTAAACTTGCCATATTTTCTTAAATAGGGAGCCAGAAGCATTGCAAGCAATACGTAGCCGCCTGTCCATCCCATCAGATAAACCGAGGCGTCATAGCCCAGAAAAGCAATTAAACCAGCCATTGATATAAAGGAAGCCGCCGACATCCAGTCCGCTGCGGTTGCCATACCATTAAATACAGGATGAACATGTCCACCTGCCACATAAAATTCTTCAGTAGAATCAGCTCTGGATTTAATAGCAATGGCTATGTAAAGAGCAAATGAAAGCCCAACAAACAAAAACGTCAGCGTTTGTAATTCCATGAAAATACCCTAATCGTTGACCTGATATTTTTTATCAAGTTGATTCATTTTGTAGTTATAGAAGAAAATCAAAAGCAGGAAACTATAGATTGAACCTTGCTGCGCAAACCAGAAGCCCAGTTTAAAACCGCCCAATCTGATTTGATTCAGTTCTTCCACAAAAAATACACCGCAACCGAAAGAAACCAAAAACCAGATCACCAGACAGGTCAGGATAAGTTTAATGTTTTCTCGCCAGTAGGCTTTGTGGGTTAGTTCTTTTGACATAGTTTTCTCTTTGGTTGTTTTATTTTTCTCTCGTTTCCATGCTCTTGCGTGGAAATGCATACATGATGACATGAGCATGAAGTTTTGAATAAAGGTAATTTCCTCTCCCCAACCCTCTCCCTAAAGGGTGAGGGGGCTTCTCATATCTCGTACCCCGTAACTCGCAACTCGTAACCAGCCTCAGGAGATTGCCGCACTTCGCTCGCAATGACACCCTTCAACAAGCTCAGGGAACTTTTCCCGATCCCCGTATCTCGCTCCCCGCTCCGGTCTTTACTTATTCTTCCTGTTATTAATCAACACTTCAACCACAGCAGGTTCAGCCAGAGTAGAAATATCACCCAGATTATCAAAATTATTCTCGGCAATTTTTCTCAATATACGACGCATTATTTTGCCCGATCGGGTTTTGGGTAGCCCACTGGCAAACTGAATAAAATCAGGTGTTGCAATTGGGCCAATTTCTTTTCTCACCCAGGCAACCAGTTCTTTTTCCAGATCTTCTGATTCTTCAACGCCCACATTGAGCGAAACAAAACAATAGATCCCCTGCCCTTTAATGTCATGGGGATAACCCACAACAGCAGCTTCTGCTACATCGTGATGAGCTACCAGAGCACTTTCCACTTCAGCAGTTCCCATACGGTGACCAGAGATGTTTAAAACGTCATCCACACGACCGGTAATCCAGTAATAACCATCTTCATCTCGTCTGGCACCATCACCCGTAAAATAGTTATTTTCAAAGGTGCTGAAATAAGTTTCGATAAAACGTTGATGGTCACCGTAAACGGTTCGCATTTGCCCCGGCCAACTAGCTTTAATAATCAAATTACCTTCTGTTGCACCATCCAGTTCATTACCATTCTCATCGACTAAAGCTGGCTGAATACCAAACATGGGACGGGTTGCTGAACCAGGTTTTAGTGGTGTTGCTCCGGGTAATGGAGAAATCATGATGCCGCCTGTTTCGGTTTGCCACCAAGTGTCAACAATTGGGCAATGTTCATCACCCACCACATGGTAATACCATTCCCAGGCTTCAGGATTAATCGGCTCGCCCACACTACCGAGCAATGTGAGTGATTTTCTTGAAGTAGATTTCACCAAGTCATCACCTTCGCGCATCAAGGCACGAATAGCTGTTGGCGCGGTATAACAGGTTTGAATTTGGTGTTTGTCGCAAATTTGCCAAAACCGGCTGCTATCAGGATAGTTAGGTACACCTTCAAACATAACCGTAGTAGCACCATTGGCCAAAGGACCATAAATAATATAACTGTGACCTGTAATCCAACCGACATCAGCGGTACACCAGTAGATATCACCGGGATGATAATCGAATACGTATTGATGGGTTAGCGACGCATAAACCAGATAACCGCCACTGGTATGCAACACGCCTTTAGGCTTACCTGTTGAACCCGAGGTATAAAGAATAAACAAAGGATCTTCGGCATCCATTTCAACAGGCGGGCAATCATCACTCACTTCTTTGACTAAATCGTGATACCAGTAGTCCAATCCATCACTCCAATCGACAGTCTTTTCAGAGTTTTTAACGACTAATACCGATTCAAGGTAATCTTTAACACCAGCTTTGTTTGCAGCGTCATCGACATTTTTCTTTAATGGAATTTGTTTACCACCACGATTACTAAAATCAGCGGTGATCACCAGTTTGCTTTTACAATCGATAATTCTACCTGCCAAAGCATCCGCACTGAATCCGCCAAAAACTACCGAATGAACCGCGCCAATTCGGGCACAGGCCAACATGGCATAAGCTGCCTCAAGAATCATGGGCATATACAAAGTGACTCTATCGCCCTTTTCCACGCCCATTTTTTTCAATACATTGGCAAATCGGCTGACTTCTTTATGAAGTTCGGCATAAGTCACTTTTTTTGAAACTGAAGGATCGTCGCCTTCCCAGATAATAGCTGTTTGATCGGCTTTATCTTTAAGATGTCTATCCACACAATTGGCGCAGACATTCAGACTACCATCGTAATACCATTTGATATGCAGATCATCTTTAGCATAAGAA
>JAOUOC010000214.1 GCA_029880585.1 Gammaproteobacteria bacterium | reverse complement strand
ATGCAATCAAAACTACTACTATGACAAGCCAATTTATTCCAGAACACATTATTTACAAGTACCTTGCTGACGTTGGTATTAAAACGCCACGGCATATTTTTATTAGTGATTCTGACGAGATAGAAGACACTTCAAACCTTCCGTTTAAAGCAGGTGATAATGTTGTTTACAAGGCTATGGCTGAAGATCTTTGGCATAAGTCGGATCACGGTGGTCTTGTTTTTGATACATTCTCAGATAAACAAACTCAATCAATTTACGAAGATATAAAAACAAAAATCAGCAAGGATTATAACTGGCTTGGTTTGTTAATGACTGAAAAGGTGAATTTTAAAAAGCCTCCAAGCGTACCATGCGAAATTTTTGTCAGCATACAAAGAGATAAATGCTGTGGCGCGGTGATCAGTTTTGGTTTTGGAGGACTGTTAACCGAGGCCTGGGCAAGGGAGTTAAAGCAATCTCTGCTTGTTTGGCCTACCTCGGTTTATACGCCTGAAGAGGCAATGATCGAATTGAAAGATCATTGGCTTGGCAAGATACTTCTGGGAAATGTCAGGCAACAGGAGGCTTTAACCAGCGAAGAGAAGATACTCGAATTTCTGACTTGCTTGTGGCAACTGGATGAAAGGATGTCTCAGAACAAGATAGGGCTGATTGAGGTTAATCCTTTTGTGGTTGTTGAAAGTGGTGATTTTATTGCATTGGATGGTGTCGGCATGGCAAGTGATGGATCTGCCGAGGAAACTTGCCCGATACCCTTGCAGGATAACAGTTTTCTTAATCCTGAAAAAATTGCCATTGCTGGCGTTTCGGAAAAAAGTGGTAATGTTGGCAGGCTTATATTGGAAAATATTAAACAGTCAAATTTATCCGATGATGATTTGATCATTATTAAACCGGGAGTAGAAACAATTGCTGGCATTGCTTGTGTACCAGATGTGACCGCATTAAAAGAGAGCCCTGTTGATGTGCTGATTCTGGCATTACCTGCGAAAAGTAGTGTTGAAATCATTCAAAATCTTTGTGAGCAGGGTGGCGGAGCGCAAGTTGTTTATATTGTCGCTGGAGGTATTGGCGATGGTGCCGATCAGGATAAACTGGGTGAGCGTTTGTCTCAGCTTATCAATAGCCGAAGAGAGCAGGGTAAGTGGTGTCCGGCAGTTGTAGGGCCCAATGGATTGGGCATGCTAATTTCTCCGCTCAAACTGAATAGTTTGTTTATTCCTCAACGTAAATTGAATGTTAATTTTACGCTTGATTCTCATGTTGCCCTGATTAGTCAAAGTGGTGCTTTTCTGATCACCAGACTGTCCAGACATTCAAATTTAAGCCTGAAGTATGGATTTTCAATTGGCAATCAGCTTGATATGAAACTGTCAGATTTTATGGCATTGATGGCAAGAGACAAGTCTGTGCAGGTACTGGGGATCTATGCAGAAGGTTTTGCTGATGGAGATGTTTGTGCTGTTTCAAAACTGGTTAAACAATTTCGACAGGAAAATCGTCACGTGATTATATACAAAGGTGGGCGATCTGAATTGGGCAAGACTGCTGCGGCTGGACATACTGGTGCAATGACCGGTGATTACAATATTCAAAAAAGGCTGTTACAAAAAGCTGGTGCGGTGATGGTGGAATCCTTTAATCAGTTTAACGCCGTCTTTAAATGGATGACAGCCTATCCTGATCTGCGAACGCTGGGAAAATTGGCCATAGTCACCAATGCTGGATATGAAACTGTTGGTAGTGTTGATCTGTTGGGCGATAACGATTCAGATCGCCTTTACCAGTTTAATCAGGACAATAGAAATCAACTCGGTAAAATACTCAAACAACATAAACTTGATGGATTGGTTTCTCCAACAAACCCGCTGGATCTTACGCCAATGGCGGATGAATCTGCCTATCTTGACTGTGTAGAAATGATGATTGAATCTGGTGCTGGTGTAGTCATGTTGGGCTTAGTGCCACTTTCCGAACAGCTTAATACCTACCAGTTAACGCAGGCTGAAAACTTTGCTGATAAATTAAAAGAACTGGCTGATACCAATGGTCGGTTAATTGGTATTGTGATTGATGCGGGCATGCCTTATCAGGAATATAAATCAGTTTTTGAAAGTCGAGGTTTTCCGGTTTTCGATGGTATGGATATGGCGGTGTTGGGGTTAAATGTACTTAAGAAGGCTGGGTAGGGGAGATCTCTCCACTGCGGTCGAGATGACAGATTTTATTATTGTGTAGGTTGGGTTAGCGAAGCGTAACCCAACAATGGTTCTATAGATATATTCATATTTTACCGATATGTTTGGCGGATGACGCTTAGCTTATCCGCCCTACAAAACATACAAGGTTTTGATTTGTCTGAGGTATCTCTAATTTACTTAGGCGTCAAATTCTTCAGCCGATGATTCAGGTCATCCATGATTTTTGATTTAAATTTCATAAAATCACTATCCATCAAATTTTCTTTATATTTCTCAATGCTGAATTTTTCCAGATTAACTTTTACTTTCTTAAAAATTCTTGGGATCTTCTGACCAGGTGTCTGGATATGATGCAATCCGCCACTATAGATAAACAAGGCTTCACCATTATCAAAGCCTTCAAGAATGTCAGCTAGGCCGCCTCGTACTGACATTTCTTTTCCGTGTTTATCAAGACCATCCGCTCTTTTCATTCGGCCTTCAGGCAAAATAGCAACAATAGCTTTAGGGTGAATTTTGGAAAGGAAATGTGACCAGGTGAAATCTCTTTTGCGCGTGATGGAAACAACACCAGGTACAAGCTTTCTGAAAAACTTACCGAGTATTGGTCTATTCATGGTGATATCTGCACCAGGAATGACGAGATTTTTGGAAATATTCCATAGGAATGAATTGGGTACTATTCTGAGAAATATGGGTTCAAACAAGCTGGTATGGTTAAGCAAAACTATCAATCGAATATTGCTCCAATCCACCTGTTTGTGGGTCAGATTATCGTTTAGCCAGTTGATATCATAACGATAAAAAACTGCAGACAGATATTTCACACTGCTTAAAAGAAAATAACTAAAAAAACGATTGATCATTTCAGAAAGTATTTCCAGTTTGTGTTAAACGGGGTCAGATGAACTTGAAAGACAATTTCAAGTTCATCTGACCCCCTGATTCCTAATATAGCAAATATTTGTGCAAATTTTATTTCTCTGGAACAAATATCTGACCTAAAGCCTCAAGTCCTGTGATTTTACCAGCTGAATTTATTTTAAAAGAAACAAAACCCGTGTAATCCCATTCTTCTCGATAGATTTTAAAAGTATCCAGATGCCAATGCGACATTTCATATTCGTACTTTCCATACAAAAACACAAAATTTGAACCTTTCATTTTAATTGATACTTTCCCTGAAGCGTCATTTCGGTAATTTGAAACATATTCTTTTAATGGCAAGCCAGGCTTGGTTCCTTTTATACGAGAATTGTTCATTTTCTTCTCTTTAGCCAGTTTATCTTCCGGGGATTTGTAATAAAGATCAAAAACTTCCTGATTCCAGTCGCGCTTGTTGGCATCGCTATTATTATCCATCACATACCACATAAGCGCATGTCTGGCTTCTGCATGATCCTGATTGGCCAGAGTAACAAAGGCTTTATTATTTGCTCTGTCCAGACCGATAATAGCAATTAATCCTGATAAGCTTCCCGTATGAAAATCTATTTTTCTTCCCTGAAAATCTTGCTGAAACCAACCCAAACCATAAGTACGCCAATTGGGTTTTGTGATTTTTGCCGTTGGGTAAAAACTTGAAGCATCGATCAGTTGTTGCGGTTCAAACATTTCCTTAAAACTTTTTTCAGAAATTAATCGTTTACCTTTTGCTGTCACGCCTTCATTCAGTAAAAATTGTGCCCACAAACCCATATCATGAATAGATGACCAGGCAGAACCAGCCGCATCCAGATTATTTTTATCAAGACTCCAGTTAGCATCAACTATTTTGTTATCTCTATAACGATGCGGATAAACGTGCTGCTTTCTTCCTGAAATTACTCCTCTGGCACCATAGGTTTCATTCATACCAATGGGTTTCCATAGACGTTCAGTTAAAAATTTGTCCCAGCGTTTACCGCTCACCCGCTCAATCACCAATCCGGCCAGTTCATACATGGTATTTTGATATATCAGACGGGTACGGACTGAAGCAGCTGGCTCAATATGGCGTAATTTAGTGATTTGTTGGTCAAGTGACATATTGTACGCAAAGGTCCAGCCATCAGTTGATGGTAATCCTGTTCTGTGAGCCAACAGATCTCTAATGGTAATTTGTTGTGAGAGTGAATCGTCAGCGAAATGTAATTCAGGAATATACTTGATCACGAGATCATCAAGTTTTAACTTGCCTTCATCTACCAGAATTAATATCCCCGATGCCACCATTGCTTTTGTCGTCGAAGCGATACCAAACAAGGTATGCTCGTTAACATTTTTACCTTTGTTAAGTCGAGTAGTGCCAAAACCTTTTTGATAATGAACTGTATCTTTATCAACAACGGTAGCTGCCATTCCGGGAATATTCCAAAGTTTCATGGCTCTTTTA
>JAOUOC010000213.1 GCA_029880585.1 Gammaproteobacteria bacterium | reverse complement strand
TATTTTAATTGCGACTGGTTTATTCTTCTATTGGCTCAGCAAAAACAACTTTTTCAGTAATAAATCATAATGATGAAAATTTAATGGACTGAACACTATATTTTTCAGGCAATTCAGCAGTTTTAATCTATACTGAATAAAAAATAACTGGTAAACAATTTCAAATGAAGCTGCTAATTGCTGAACCTTCAAAATCTGTAAGTGAACTCATCAAATGCGTCTGTCATTCAGAAGGATTCGAATGCGACATCGCCAATGATATTGCAAAAATGGATGAACTGTTGGGAACTGAGGAATTTGATATTATTTGCCTTGCCCCCAATCTTGGAAAAGAAAAGGGCATTGAGGTTTTAAAAAGGATAAGGAAAATCGAGAAACTCTCATTCGTACCTATATTTCTTTTTACCTCTTCACCAGATTCAAAAGCTATCCGGGATGCTATTTCTGCTGGTGCTACAGATTTGATTGATAAATCTGATTTTGAAAGTTTGGGACATTTTCTATCCAGATTTAGAGAAAATCGACAGCTTATCAACGGTTCGGTATTAGTGGTTGAAGACTCCAAATTACAGCAGAATATTTTTTCCGTTCTACTTTCCAATCTTGGATGTGAAGCAACTTTTGTTGATAATGCAGAGGATGCCTTCGAGCTGTGCAAGAAGAATCAATATGATCTGGTTATTGTCGACATTGTGTTAAAAGGCGCTTTTTCAGGCGTTGCTCTGGCAGGCCGAATACGAAGAATGAAAGGTGTTGCTGGTGATGTGCCGATATTGGCTGCCACTGGATATGATGACAGTTCCCGTGAATCCAGCTTGTATGCTTATGGTGTTAACGATTACATTAAAAAACCTATTGATGAGACTGTTTTTAAACGCAAGGTGAGAAACCTGATCCGATCATTTCAGGATTACAAGGAGCTTGAATTAAAAACAGAAGCACTGGTTAAATCTGACAGAAGTCGAGTCGCTTTTTGGGCAAACTTAAGTCATGAAATTAAAACGCCATTAAATGGTGTGGCAGGTGCATTGCACCTGATCAAGAATGAAGATGTTTCCAATGAAAAGCAGGAATATATTCAGGCTGCCAAAGATTCTTCGGAAATGCTTTTATCATTGGTTAATGATGTATTGGCATTAACCAAAGCTGAAAGTGGGCACTTACATTATTCACCAAGAATTGTACGGATTTCAGAAGCTTTGGATAAACAGATGTCAATGATGAAGGGATTGGCCGATGAGAAAGGGTTGGAGCTAAAAAGTTTTTTGGATAAAAATCTGACTTCATTTATTGAGTGTGATTTGGTTCGTCTGAATCAGGTATTAACCAATATGTTAAACAATGCGATAAAATTTACACAAAAAGGCAGTGTTACTTTGTCATGCAAAATACTCGATGATGGCAGTGAGCCTATGCTTAAATTTATGGTGAAAGATACTGGCATTGGAATATCAGCAGAAGATAAAGAAAAAGTCTTTTCCAGGTTTGGGCAAGCAAATAGCAAGATTGAAGAGGATTACGGCGGCTCTGGCATAGGTCTGCATATTGCCAAATTAATCGTTAATATGTGGGGCGGCGAGATTGGTGTGGATTCTGCCTTGGGTAAAGGTTGTTGTTTTTGGTTTACCATGCCTTATAAATTATCTGAAAACATTAGTGAAAGCGAAGAAGATTTTTTAATATTTGCAAACCCTCAGGATAAAAAAGTGTTGGCGGTTGATGATGCCGAAATTAACCTGATGGTGATTAAAGGTTTCTTAAAAGAACTCAATATCCCTTGTGATACAGCAGCCCGTGGCAAAGAAGCGCTGGAATTGATCAATAAAAATCACTATGACTGTATTTTTATGGATTGGCATATGCCTGAGATGAATGGTGATGAGGCGACCAAAAAAATCAGAAATCTGAATGCACCCAAATGCAATATTCCTGTGATTGCTTTAACTGCAAAAAATTCTGATGAAGAAGAATACAAAAAAGCAGGAATGAATGGCTTTCTTCCCAAACCATTTGAGCAGCCTCAATTGATAAAAATACTAAATCACTTTCTCGATGAATCTAATACTCATCATGGGTCAGTAAAAAAGACTGGCAGTTAGCTTTTTAGCGTTTATTTTGTTCAATCCAGCAGATTTCTTCCATTTTTTATGGCTATGACTTGCCAAATGCCTTGTTTTCATTGAAAATCCTTAAGGTTAAACAAAATATTAAATTATAAGTGGGGTGTCTTATGTCTTTGAGAAACAGCAATACAAGCTTTGGTAAAATGACTATTGCCTTGCATTGGATCATGGCAATATTGATCATCGGCGTTATATTTGCCGGGTTTTATATGGGAACGCTGGAAAAAGGTGATTTCAAATCTCAGGTAGTTGGTCTTCACAAATCTACCGGTTTTCTGATTTTATTAATCGTGTTATTCCGTTGGTATTGGACATTAAGCAGTGAAAAAGTTGCGCCACTGGCATCCTGGAGTAAAGCAGATACTGCTGTAGCTCATGCAACCAAGTGGTTATTAATGGTGATGATGTTGGTAATGCCTTTGTCCGGTTGGTTCATGTCAATGTCAAAGGGTTATACCATCGATTTCTACTGGTTGTTCGAATTACCAATTCTGATAGAGAAGAGTGAAACCCTTCATGAAATTTGCGAAGAAATTCATGAAATTGGTGCTTTGGTCATTACGGCTATTGCTGCAGTTCATATTTTGGCAGCACTAAAACACCATTTAATGGATAAGGACGACACCATTAATCGGATGTTAGGTCGATAAGCAATTGAAATAGATAACACCGAAATGGACAAAAGAGAAATATATAAAAAAGACTGAGAGAAAATATGGAACCAACATTACATCAGGAAAGACAAACGCCTTTGTTGGTCAGTCTTGCCGCACTGGTTATCGTCATCGCTGGATTGAAAGTGGCGGCGCCAATGATTGCTCAATTTTTAATGGCATTGTTTATTGCGGTCGTCAGTACTCCATCTATTAGATGGTTAACAGCCAAACGTGTGCCGCAAGGACTTGCTATTGTAGCTGTATTGTTTGCTATCTTGCTATTTGTCAGTCTTGTTGTCTATCTGGTGGGGGATTCTGTTCAATCTTTCAGTACCAACAAGCATGTCTATGCTACCAAGTTACAAGGCCAACTACATGCTGCTACTCAATGGTTGGTCTCCATAGGAGTACCAGCTCAAGGTATGGATCTGCAAACAATTGTTGCCAAAGCGGATGTTATGTCTTTGGTAACAAGAGTTATTGGTGGTTTGGGTGTTATTTTCTCTGATTTCTTTGTGATATTTCTTAGTGTGATTTTTATCCTGAGTGAAATCACATCTTTCCCTGCCAAGTTTGCCAAAGCGTTTGCTGATAGTCAGGATAAGATGGTTTATGTTAATCAGGTACTTGGGAAAATCCGCCATTATCTGGCAATTAAAACAGCCGCCAGTTTGGCAACTGGTGCGTTGGTTTCTCTTCTGTTGGTCATCATAGGCGTTGATTATCCGTTTTTGTGGGGAATGCTAACCTTCCTGTTAAATTATATTCCCAACATTGGTTCCATCATCGCTGCTATTCCGGCACTGATCCTTGCTCTGGTTCAACTTGGCCCAATGGCTGCGTTATGGACTGCAATCAGTTTCTTTGCGGCTAATAATTTAATTGGCAATTATCTGGAACCCAAGTTTATGGGCAAAATGCTTGGGCTTTCTACCTTTGTTGTTTTTATTTCATTGATCTTCTGGGGATGGATATTTGGCTCAGTCGGCATGTTTTTATCAGTACCCTTAACCATGACGATAAAAATTGCTTTGGAAACAAATGATAAAACCCGTTGGTTGGCTATTATGTTGGGGCCAGCCGAAACTCAGGAAGTTGCTGCTGAACCGGAATCAGCATAACGATTTTGTCGATACAATAAAAATTGTTACATTTGGACAAACCTGAAAATACTATTTGCCATTACACTCACATTTCATTTATGCGTAAAGTGTGTCAGTGAGGCAAACTAATGTCGGTGTCAACGAAAAATCGAATCAAACGAATTCTTTCAGGTTATTTTTATAACGTGAAAGATCTGGTTTCAAAAGTTCCAGTTGGTCAGTTAGTGAAAAAGGTATTCATTACCATTGTTGGCGGTATTGTTACACTGATTGGTATTGCCTTTATTATTCTGCCAGGGCCTGCTTTTATTTTATTACCTGCGGGACTTGCCATTCTGGCACTTGAATATCCTATTGCAAAAGTCTGGCTTAGAAAGGCTCAAAAAGCAATGACAAAAGGTGCAGAAAAGGCAGATGGTTTTCTCGCCAGCATCAAAAACAGATTATCAGGTCTGCGTCAGAAAAATTGATGATAAATTTCTACATGGTTTATTTTTACACAGGTTGACTTCCTGCTTGCCAGCTAAAAAGCTGGCATTTTTTTATTTGCGGTTTATAGTTTAGATCCTGGCTCCAGCTTATCTATAGCGGTTCGAAATGTGCGGTAAAATGCCTTAACATGGGCGGCTCCCAAATTATTCTGACGCCTTTAAGTTTGTCTTTATTGGTAAATACTTCTTCAAGACATTCAATACAATAATCA
>JAOUOC010000212.1 GCA_029880585.1 Gammaproteobacteria bacterium | reverse complement strand
GGCTGATGACAACTTATACAAGAATACTAAACGTTATTTTGAACAAATTGCAACAAACCGGAAACTCTATGATATGCCAGCTGATGCAAAAGCCGTTAAGAAACTATCTGTCAAATATAAAAATGAGGCATTAGGAATAATTAATGTAAAGCGTGATAATGATGATGTCATATTTGATTTTGGAGAATTTCAAAGCAGGGTGACTACAAAGCAAAATGGAGATGGCACAATTTCATTTATCGCTATTGATCCTGAATTCTTTGGAGCTGAATTTGTAGTTGGTTCTGAGAGTAAACCGCAGTTAATTTTTCGTGATGCTCAACATGAGTATATTTTTGAAGGTTTATAATTTAACTACAAATATTAAGATTTTTCCACTGTCTGGAATGGCAGTGGCAACTTATCAACACCATTTCAAATTATGAGATAACCTGAGAATGAAAAAAATAAAATTCCATGCAATCGTTCTGGGTACAACTTTTATGTTGGTGTCAGCTTTGTCGCTGTCGTCTGAAATGTTGCCGAATGAGGACCGTGCTGCAGAGAAACTAAATGAAGCAGCTGAAACTTACGTCAAATTGGGACTTGAGCTGGGCGAATATGATACTGACTATGTCGATGCTTATATTGGTCCAAAGCAATGGAAGCATGATGCCAAGAAAAACCTTCGTTCAAAACAAAAACTTGCAAAAGATATAGCAGCCCTTCTTAAAGAGTTAAAGAATTTATCTCCCTCTAATAAGGAACTAATAACACGCCACAAGGCATTGTTTCGAAATGTGCGTGCAATGGATGTAAGAATAAGAATGGTCAATGGTGAAAAGTTTTCTTTTGCTGAAGAGGCAAGGCTTATTTATGACGTCACTCTACCGAAGTATGATTTTACTGAATTCGATAAGGTTCTTGATGAAATTGATAAGCTAATACCAGGTGATGGTGATTTAGCGAGTCGTGTGGATGCTTTTCGAGAGACCTTTATAATTCCTGAGAAACAAGTTAATGCAATTTTTGAACGAGCGATTGAAGAATGTAGACAACGCTCTGCGAAATATATCCAACTCCCTGACAATGAGAGTTTAACCCTTGAATATGTAACCAATAAAAGTTGGTCAGCCTATAACTCTTATCAGGGTAATAACAATAGTCTGGCGCAAATGAATCTAGACTTCCCAATTAAAATTGATAAAGCGGTAGATCTTGGCTGTCATGAAGGTTATCCAGGTCATCATGTCTGGAATGTTCTGGTTGAAACTAATCTGCTTAATAAGAATGGTTGGATTGAATTTTCTATCTATCCTTTATTTAGTCCTTACGCTCTGATAGGTGAGGGTAGTGCAAACTATGGTGTTGAACTCGCATTTCCAGATGAAGAAAAAGTCAATTTTGAAAGTGACGTACTATATCCAATGGCAAGTCTTGATTCTGCAAAAGCAGAGTCTTTGAATAAATTGAATAAGCTAACAACTAAATTATCGCATGTTCGTACAGCAACAGCACAACTTTATCTTGATGGCAAAATTACTCGTGAGCAAGCCATAGAACAACGACGTATTTATGGTCTGATGTCAAAAGAAGAAGCGGAAATGAAAGTTAGATTTATTGAACAATATAGATCT
The DNA here is from genome assembly GCA_029880585.1 of Gammaproteobacteria bacterium. Taxonomy (GTDB): domain Bacteria; phylum Pseudomonadota; class Gammaproteobacteria; order Enterobacterales; family Kangiellaceae; genus Aliikangiella. The sequence continues at coordinate 2,985 of JAOUOC010000212.1, read as the reverse complement.
TATGTACTGAATTATAATCTGGGCAAAGATATTGTTTCTGAATATATCAATAAACAGGGTGATACTCCTGATGCACGTTGGAGAGCTTTTGAGCGAATGCTAACAGAGCTATCCACTGCTTCGGATATGCAGAATTAAAGAAAAATAACGATTATTGAATAACTTTTTTCGGCATTGTCAAATTATCGACTTCATTACAAATAGAACTGATTGAGAAAAAACTGGAGAATTCTAAATGATACTTCGACGCTTTATGAAGCATATCACAGACCAAAACTGGTTTGCTGTAGGGCTGGATATGATTGTTGTTATCACAGGTATTTTCTTCGGTATGCAGCTTACAGATTGGAATGAAGAGCGCAACAATAGGGTGTTAGAGAGTAGTTATTATCAACAGTTAATTCTTGACCTGAAAGCTGATCAAGAAATAACCCGCTATGCTATTAATGAAAACAGTACGAATCATGCTCATGGGCAATTATTTTATCAGGCTTTAACAGAGGATGATTTTCAAATTTCTGACCCAAACAAATTTGCTGAATCAGTGCTGCTTTCTAGATACCATACTAGTAGCATCATAAACCGTCAAACTTATGAAGAGCTTACAAATACAGGCAATTTACGATTGCTGGTTGACGTGGATCTTAAAAGGGAGATTGTTGGATATTACCAAGGGAATTTGATGTTAAGACAGTGGGATATGACCCAAAGTATTCTTCACGCTTCATATGTCGAGCTAGCTGCTAAACTGATTTCACCGGAAGTGACAAGTAAATTAACATATGAGGTAGAGGTGAAAATTTCTGATGAGGAAGCAAGAAAAATCCTTGAGACTGCTCACACACTTCCTAATTTGAAAGGTTTGCTAACAACAATGATAAACAGAAACCTCAGAAGTATAAGGAGTGATGAGAGAAAGACAAAAAGAATCCAGAATCTTATAGAACTGCTTGAAAAAAAACTGGAGGATTCTTAATGATACTTAGACGCTTTATGAAATATCATTACCAAACATTGTTAATTATAAAAAAGGGTGTTAGCAAATTCTCTTTCTAAATGTAGGTCTGTTAGATCGGCTTTAATTAGTGAATAAAATCGTTCTGTGCATTTTCTGTGCACCAAACTCGTTAACAATCGTTATCACTAATCATTAATTGTAACGACCATCTGAATCGATAGTAATCACTTGATAACGATTGGTAGCACTTGAAATCAGGTTTCAAGAAATTCAAAAACCCCGGCATAAAAAAGGACTAAAATTTGTAGTAAAACCTCAAGCCTTTCCTAATAAAGTCTTTTAATATCAAATGGTTAGAATGCGGCGGACTTCTGTTTTATGCTCACAAAAGCTTTTTCTGTGCAGATTAATCGTAAACGAATGATTATGAATGGTTATTGATTGTAAGAAGCAGGCAAAAGACTAATTAAGATCGGTGATTAACTGGTATTAGATTGTGGTGATTGTTGATTCTGTCTAGTGTTTTTTTTAGAGTGTTTAGCCTTCATTCTTTGAACGATCACTACTTAAAGAAATGTTATTATCTGATAGCTGGGTGCTAAAGGTTATATAACCCATTTATCTTTACAGTGAAAAGTTACAGACATATCATGTACAATATTGAAAAAATAAAATACGAATGGAGTTAATATATAAATGAGTAAAATATATCTTATTTTTAGTATTATTTTTGTACTTGTGTCACTCCCAAGCATTTCAGAAGAAATGAGTGATTTTGGTAAAGGGTATAATGCCGTTCAATTAAAAGACTATAAAAAAGCGTTTGAATTTTTTCAAAAATCTGCTGAACAGGGTGATGCCAAGGCACAATTCAATCTTGGTGCTATGTATGTCCGAGGTCTGGGGACTAACCAAGATTATCAAAAAGCGGTTTATTGGCTTCAAAAAGCCGCCACTCAAGGTTTAGCTGGAGCGCAAAATTCTCTCGGTTTTCTGTATGAAGAGGGGCTAGGTGTTCCTCAAGATTATAGTCAGGCATTCGCTTGGTATAAAAAAGCTGCAGAACAGGGAGATGTGAGTGGTCAAGTCCTTATAGGCTCCATGTATAGTAAAGGGAGAGGTGTAGCTCAAGATAATCAGCAAGCTTTCATGTGGTATAAAAAGGCTGCAGAACAGGGGAATACTGAAGCTCAAAACAATCTAGGCATTATGTATAAAGGCGGACAAGGAGTTTCTCAAGATTATCAAAAGGCTTCTATGTGGTATAAAAAAGCTGCTGAACAGGGATATGCTAAAGCCCAAAACAATCTAGCCAACATGTATAGAGACGGGCAAGGAGTCCCCAAAGATTATAAACAAGCTTTTGTTTGGTATAAAAAGTCAGCTGAACAAGGATTTTTGGATGCGCAAGCAAACCTTGGAGTCATGTATTATGCAGGATATGGTGTCACTCAAAATACTTCACAAGCTATTGTTTGGTTTGAAAAGGCGGCAGAACAAGGTGACCCTTCCATTCAAAACAAACTCGGTCTTTTATACCATTACGGGAAAGGTGTGCCTCAAGATTATAGCAAAGCTCTTGCTTGGTATAAAAAATCAGCTGAGCAAGGATATGCCGAATCTCAATTTAGACTCGGTATTATGTATTATTTAGGAGAAGGAGTTTCTCAGAATTTTGAAAAAGCGATCATTTTTTATAAAGCAGCTGCCAGACAAGGACATGCGAAAGCGCAATCAAATTTACAATACATGTATGATAATGGGTTAGACGCTACTAAAAAATAATAAAATGTACTCAGGTTATCGTTACCCACCACAAATTATTAGCTATACGGTTTGGATATATTTCAAGGTCACTCTGTGCATTTTCTGTGCACCAAATTAATAAACAATCGTTATCACTCACCATCAATTGTAACGACCATCTGAATCGATAGTAACCACTTGATAACGATTGGTAGTGCTTGAAATCAGGTCTCAAGAAATTCAAAATCCCGCGCCCTTAAAAGCGTGTCGGTTCGAGTCCG
>JAOUOC010000041.1 GCA_029880585.1 Gammaproteobacteria bacterium | reverse complement strand
TTAAGACTAAGGACGAATAAACATCAAGCCACCTGCATCAACATTCGCTCTAACCGCCGATAACTGAGTGCCTCTCCCAAATGCTTTTGCGTGACCTGATCGCTATTTTCCAGATCGGCAATGGTTCGGGAAACTCGCAAGATCCGATGATAAGCTCTGGCAGAGAATCGCAGTTTTTCCAGAATATTCAAAATAAAGTTTTCTGCTTCTGGCGCGAAATTGATCTGCTGTTCCAGTTCTTTCGGATTGAGCATGGCGTTGTACTTTCCACGCAACTCTACTTGCCTTTTGACCGCAGTCAGTACTCGCTTTTTTACTATTTCCGATGACTCACAACGATCATCAGGGATCGCTTTTAGTTCTTCCTGACTCATGGCTGGCACATCCACGTGCATATCAATTCGATCAATAAAAGGGCCTGATAGTTTAAGAAGATAGCGCCTGATCTTATCTGATGTACAACGACAAACCCCTCTTGCATTGCCAAAATGTCCACATGGACAAGGATTCATTGCAGCCAGAAATTGAAACTTGGCAGGGTATTCTGCCTGTCTTGCCGCTCTGGAAATAGTCACCATGCCAGATTCTAACGGCTCTCTTAAAACTTCAAGCACCTTGCGATCAAATTCAGGTAACTCATCCAGAAACAAAACCCCATGATGCGCCAGAGAAATTTCACCCGGTTTTGGATTACTGCCGCCACCAACCAAAGCTGCCGCCGATGCCGTATGATGAGGTGCTCTGAACGGCCTTTTTTTCCATAAACTGGCATCCAGACCCTGATGACTGACTGATGTGATGGCAGCTGATTCAATGGCTTCTTTTTCACTCATTTCCGGTAATATGCCAGCAAGTCTTGTTGCCAACATGGTTTTTCCGGTCCCCGGTGGGCCGATAAACAGTAAATTATGTCGACCTGCAGCTGCGACCTCAAGTGCTCGTTTTGCAGCATACTGACCTTTGACTTCCAGTAAATCAGGTTGAGGAATGATTTGTTTTTTATTGTGGACAACCGGTTTAAATTCAAATTGTTTTTGTCCCTGCAAATAGGCACAAATATCCAACAAGTGCCGTCCAGCTATCACATGGTCATAACCAATTAACTGTGCTTCAGCCAGATTTTTCTGTGGCACGATTAGTTTTCTCTTTTCTCTTTTTGCTGCCAGCGCTGCGGGTAAAACACCATTTATTGGCCGCAATTCTCCGGATAAAGCCAACTCACCCATAAACTCATAATCTTCAATATTTCTGATATCAAGCTGTTGTGAGGCCAGCAAGATCCCTAATGCAATCGGCAAGTCATAACGACCACCATCTTTTGGCAGATCAGCTGGTGCCAGATTTATGGTGATGCGTCTGGCAGGAAATTCAAAATTTGAATTGATTAATGCACTTCTGACTCTGTCTTTGCTTTCCTTTACAGCGGTTTCTGGTAAACCAACAATGTTTAGACTGGGTAATCCATTTGAAAGATGTGTCTCCACCGTCACCAAAGGCGCCTCAATCCCAACCCCTGCTCTTGTATATATTATTGATAATGCCACTTCATCACTCCCTGATAAAAAACGTATTTAAAAACAATTTGAAGAATTATCAAAGCAGCGTTTAATGATAATAGCTGTAGGATTTTTGCCATACGTGTTGTAATCATTTCAATCTATAAATTGTGTTCTAGTTCTGGCAGTTGTTAAAACAAGGGAATGTGCTAGTATTGCTGAATAAACAATCAATAATAATGAGTAAGGGAAAAGTGAATTTAAAATCTAATATCGAAAAAATCAGTACAGTCATTTATCCTGACAGACATCTGACTTTTCTTTCAAAATCTGAAATTAGCCGATTACTGGATACCAGTCAGGGTGGCCTTTATCGCTTGATGCGAAACTGCTGTCTGGCCGTTTTAAACTCCGGTAATGATACCGATGATAGTGAAGCGTTGCTGAGTCAGTATGAAGACTTTTCAGTTCGTGTATTACAGGAAGAACGTGGCATTAAGCTCGAAATCAATAATGCACCTTCAACAGCTTTTGTTGATGGCAAAATGATCCGTGGAATAAAAGAACATTTATTTTCCGTTTTACGAGACATTGTTTATGTTAACGACGAAATCATCAATAGCCCCAACTTTGATTTGGATAGTTCCGAAGGTATTACTGATGCGGTTTTTCATATTTTACGCAATGCCGACATTACAAAGTATGGTACAGATCCACGATTAGTCGTTTGTTGGGGAGGTCACTCAATATCCCGTGACGAATATGAATATACCAAAAAAACCGGCTATGAGCTGGGATTAAGAGGAATAGATATTTGTACCGGTTGCGGCCCTGGTGCGATGAAAGGCCCGATGAAAGGCGCTACTATTGCGCATGCCAAGCAGCGCTTTAAAGTCAGTCGATATGTGGGCATGTCAGAGCCCGGCATTATTGCGGCAGAGGCTCCTAACCCGATAGTTAATGATTTGGTCATCATGCCTGATATTGAAAAAAGACTGGAAGGTTTTGTTCGCATCGGCCACGGTATTATTGTCTTTCCGGGCGGCGTGGGTACTGCTGAAGAAATTCTCTATCTGTTAGGTATTTTGCTTCACCCTGAAAATCAGGACATTCCTTTCCCGCTAGTATTCACGGGGCCAAAAAGCGCAGAGGCTTATTTTCAACAGATTGATGAATTTATTGGTATTACTTTGGGAGAAAAAGCAAAACAGCGATACAAGATCTTTGTTGATGATCCGGTTTCGACTGCCAGAGAAATGAAAGCTGGTATTGCAGAGGTTAGAGACTACCGAAAAGCTAAAGAAGATGCCTATTATTTTAACTGGTCTTTAAAAATTGACCACGAATTCCAAAAACCATTTTCACCTACTCACGAAAATGTCAGCAAATTACAGCTTGATAAAAATCAGCCCGTTCATTTGTTGGCGGCTAACTTAAGACGTGTTTTCTCGGCTATTGTGGCTGGCAATGTAAAAGAAGAAGGCATTAGTGCCATCAAGCAATATGGCAAGTTTAAAATAAAAGGGGATGCTGAAATTATTGAGCCGATTGATGAATTACTTAAATCTTTTGTTGCCCAGCAAAGAATGAAACTGCCAGGAACTGAATATATTCCCTGTTATGAAGTAATCAAGTAATTAATAAATGAAAAACCACACAAAAAACTTTGTGTGGTTTTGTTAACCTTATAAAGCGAAGATTTACTGCTTTAACACTTCACCTCTCATACTGTACAAAACATACAGCACTTCTTCTTTTTCTCTTTGGCCAATATTGTTGGCTTCCAGGGCGCCCATTGCATCATCTAAAACGGCCAAAAATTCACTACCGGAAATGTTCATTCCCTTGTGCGTTGCAACCATATCTTTACCTTTGTAAACATTTGGTCCGCCAGTACCAGTGATAAAAAAGGTTGCTGCACCATTTTTTAAAGTGGCTTTATCTGCTTGCGCAAATCGGGGAGCTACCAGTGGATTGGCCAGATGATTTTCCACCAAAGTATCTGCTATCGCGGTGATGCCTTCCGTTCCGCCTAACCTTTCATATAATGATTGCGTCATTGTAATCCTCCTAATTTCATATAATAAATATCACAACAGTCAACTTGCAGCATTAATTTAACACCCTGGATCCTCTTGGTAAACTACAAAATCTGTAGTTTACCAATGGTTATCTTTTAGGCCGGGTTTGAAGTAGACAACAACAAAATGCCTGCGAAGTACGGGTAATTGATTTATGTTGTTTCTTTTTGAACACAAACTACAACTTCATAATTTCCTTGCGCATGCTGTAAAGTATGCACAACACTTCATCTTTTTCAGTTTGACCAACATTATGAGCATCCAATGCTTCCATTGCATCATCTAACACAGCCATAAATTCATCACCAGAAATATTCATGCCTTTATGGGTTGCAATCATATCTTTACCTTTATAAACGTTTGGCCCTCCTGTGCCTGCAATAAAGAAAGTTGCAGCACCATTTTTTACGGCAACTTTGTCTGATTGAGCATATCTTGCGGATACCACAGGGTTGGCCAAATGGTTTTCTACTAATGTGTCTGCAATTGCTGTAATGCCTTCTGTACCACCGAGTCTTTCGTATAATGATTGAGTCATTTTCTTTCTCCTTTTGTCAATTAGTACTGAGGCGACCTGCCTCAGCTTTAAGCGTGACAAAATTTAACAGTGTGTTCGGGGTTGGTAAACTACAAAATCTGTAGTAAAGTAGTGTGAAAATAAATCAATAAGGACATTTAAATAATATGAAAGCCTACGGACAATTTTGCCCACTTGCCCAAGCAACACAACTCTTATGCGAACGTTGGACTCTGTTGATAGTTAGGGAATTAATCGCTGGCTGTACCAGATTTTCTGAATTACAAAAAGGTTTACCTTTAATCTCACCAACACTGCTTTCCACGCGTTTAAAACAATTATTAAAAGTTGGCATCATCATCCAGACTAAAGAAGCCAACAGCTATAAATATACATTAACAAAAGCAGGCACTGAACTTCGGCCCATAGTTGAATTAATGGGTGCCTGGGGTCATCGCTGGGCACAATCTGATTTAAATGATGAAGATTTGGATGCCGGTCTTTTGATGTGGGATATGCGACGCAGCATTGATCCTTCTGTATTTCCTGCCAGAAAAATTGTTGTTCATTTTGAATATTCCAACGTTCCCAAGGGAGCAACCCAATGGTGGCTAATTTCAGAAAATAATAAAATTGATCTTTGTTTAAATGATCCCGGATATGAGGTTGATATCGTAATCAAATGCTCACTTGCTGCAATGACAGAAGTCTGGATTTGTAAAACGCCCTTTGATCAGGTTGTTGCTCAGGGCAGAATAAAAGTTTTTGGCGATCCAAAATTAACATCCAATCTTCAAAGCTGGATCCGTTCAAGTTTACTATCTCGTTTGGGTACAGTTAAAAATTTACCGCCATTAAACTGGGCCGTTAACTAATTGGAAACTGTAGAAGATTAAATCGCTATAACCTGCTTTTTTCATTAACACCCTGACATCTTTTTGGGTTACATTAGCCAATTGAATTTTCGGCGTTCCAGCCATCAACTTTCGGTTTAATAGTATGCATTCAAATGAACAGGTCCGTGGTTGGCTCTTCGGCATTGGCGCCTTCGTTTTTTGGGGGTTGGCTCCCATCTATTTTAAAGCGCTTACCAGTGTTTCTGCCGATGAAATTTTGGCTCACCGTATTCTATGGTGTACGCCCTTTACCTTACTGTTTATCTGGGCATTAAAAAAGCCGCTAAACTTCACAGCAATTATCAAACAAAAAAAATTGTTTTTAGGGTTGGTGCTAACCACGTCGCTGGTTTCGGTTAACTGGTATATTTTTACCTGGGCGGTAACTCACGATCATATTCTGGATACCAGTCTGGGCTATTTTATTAACCCTATATTTTCCATTCTGCTTGGCGTAATTTTTCTCCACGAGCGTCTCACAGTATTACAATGGGGTGCAGTTGTGTTTGCGACTCTCGGAGTAACTAACCAAATCGTTAATCATGGCGAATTTCCCTGGATTTCATTGAGTCTGGCAACGACTTTTGCTATTTATGGTTTTATCCGCAAGCAACTTCATGTTGATTCGCTTAACGGTCTTCTGGTCGAAACCACCATAGCCATGCCTTTTGCTCTGGCTTATATTATTTGGCTTTTTGTCAGCCAACAAAACGCTTTTACAACCCAATCTCTCAGCATTGATATTTTGCTATTAAGTGGTGGGATTATTACCGCAGTACCTTTGATCTGGTTTGCGTCATCGGCAAAAATTATTCCGCTCAACAGTGTTGGTTTTTTACAATTTATTGCGCCTTCAATGTCTTTTGTTTTGGCAACAGCATACTACAATGAACCTTTAGGAAAGGATCAATTAATCAGCTTTATTTTTATCTGGTGTGGGCTTGCCTTGTATATGGTTAAACCGATCAAAACCATGATAAGTAAAGGTAATGCCAGAAGAAAACAGCCAGCCTGATATTTTTGACTTTAAAGCATCTATGATTTGAGCAAAGTACCAAAGTCACCTTGCTGATTGGCAACCGAAATAAATGCGCCAGTGTGACTGCCAGAAACAATAGCGATTGAATTAACGCCTTGCTCCAGTAGCTTCATGGCTTCTTCTATTTTCGGGATCATGCCGCCCTGAATGATACCTTCGGCAATAAGTTCTTTTGCCTGGGCTGGATTGATTTGTTTGATACGTGAATCGGGATCGTTAATATCCTTGAACACAGCGCCGACAGCCGTAGTTAGCAACAATAAATCTGCTTTTAAAGCAGCGGCAATTTGCACTACGGTGGTATCGGCATTAATGTTATAAATATCACCCTTGTTTGAAATACCCAAAGTGGCAATAACCGGGGTTACATCTAATTCCAACAGGCCTTTTAACAGGTCATGATTAATAGCAACCACATCGCCCACTTCACCAAAATCAATTGGCTCATCGCCACCACCGGTTACTACAACTGGCGGTCTTTTATTGGCCTGAATTAATTTTCCCGATGCACCATGACAACCAAAGGCATTAACACCTTTCTTTTGCAGTTCAGCGGTTAAGTTAACATTCACTTCACCAGCAATAGCTTGCTCAACGACCAGTAAATCCGCTTTTGAAGTAATTCGTCTGCCAGCAACTTTATTTGGAGTTAAGCCATGCTTTTCCTGTAAGGTATTAACCTGAGGCCCGCCACCGTGCAACACAACGACTTGCCATTGGTTGTCGATCAAATCCTTGATGTTGGCAGCCAGACCTTCTCGTTCATTAACATCGAGAAGAACATCGCCACCTACTTTCACTACGGCTATTTTAGACATTGACTAACCTGTTTATTGAAGATTAAAAATCAAGGCCATAAACCTGGATTATCCAAACCAAAGTGCGCTGGCTTACCCGTCATCAAATTAAAACTTTGAATCGCTTGTCCTGCACCACCTTTGATCAGGTTATCTATTGCACTGGTCAAACACAGAGTTTTTACACCAGTGTCTTCATCAATTCGGGTTTCAATACTGATTTCTACTCTGGCTGTACCAGAAACTGCGACTACTTCAGCAGGTAATCCCGCAGGACGCACATTGGTTAGCAAATGATCAGCATAATAGTTTTCATACAGTTTTTGTATCGAATCCTTATCATGGCCTTCAGGTAAATCAATTTGTGAAACCGCCAAAATACCACGAACCAAAGGTGCAGAAACGGGAACAAAATCAAGAGCAATACTATCCGCACCCGCTGATTTTAATGTTTGCACTATTTCAGCTCGATGTTGATGATGTAATACCTTATATGCTTTTAGATTATTCACTCTAATCGCATGGTGCGTCCCTTCTTGCGGCTTAACACCAGAACCCGATGATCCTGTCATGGCTACCGTTCTAATAATTGTACCTTGTAGCAAGCCGGCATTGGCCAGTGGCAACAACCCCATTGCAATGCCTGTGGCAAAACAACCGGGACTTGCAACATGTTTAGCCTTTGCAATCGCTTCGCTGTTTAACTCGGGCATACCATAAACAAAAGTACCCAAACGATCAGGGCAAGGATGCTCAGGTGCATAGTCACGGGTGTAATCGGTAATATTTTCCAGTCTGAAGTCACCGGAAAGATCGATGATTCTCACATCCAGATCAAAGAGTTCCATGGCAACTTTTGCAGTAATAATATGCGGCATTGCAAGAAAAACAATATCGGCATCTTTGGCGCAATCTCTTGGACTGATGTCTTCCAGTTTAATGTGATCATATCCTGGCAGATTTCTGTGAACCTGACTGACTGATTGACCAATGTAATCTTTACTGGATATTCTTAAAAATTCAACATCATCTCTTACCAGAACATGACGTAGAATTTCGGCTGCGCCATAACCCGCGCCACCTATAATAGAAACCTTTGTTTTTGCCATTTGAATAACCTTTGTTGCAAACTGAAATTATAGGTAGGATTATGCCTAAAGCATATTTAATATACCACCCCATAGGCGGTGAATATTTTCGGATTCGGCATTTATAACTTGCCTGATGACACTTGTCATTTCCACATATCAGAGAACCTTAAACTCTAATCTTTCCTGCCTGTTATTACATTATGCTATACCCAATTGTAAACCAATCAATATTGTTTTAGTTTTAAAAAAATACTAAAAACCATTATTGGGGGAAAAATGAAAAAGTTTGGTTTTATTAATCTTTGTCTTGTTATTTTGTTGCTACAAGGTTGTAGTGCTGGAATGCTTAGGGCTTTTAATGATGCAATGAGCGAGCAAAATGGATATACCGTAACTTATCCTGATCAAAGTGATGTTACATACGTTGGTGATATTCGGGTTACAGTTGGTGTCAGAAATGGTGAAGGATATTATTATGCTGAAAACACCGGTGAAGATTATTGCAAAGTCAGATTTACCCTTGAAGATAATGATTATGAATATTTATTTTTAGACCCATACGAATCAAGTGGTTCTGTTTATATGAGCATTTATAATCAGGTAGACTATATTGATACACTTTGTAATACCACAAGCAAAGTTTTTAACGATCCGTTTGATGAGTGATACTGAATACTGCTCTGATAAAAGCACAGAAAAACATATCAATGTATGATTTAGAAAAAATAAAAAAACGATCAGCATCTCCTAATGAAACGGTATTAACATATGCCGATGCTATGGTGCTACTTTCTATCTATGAAAAAACTGATGTAAAAGTTTTAGGATGGGAAGGATGGATTAAATATCCAGATGGCAGATTGGGGCAATCTTCAAATCATCAGGGTACAGTTTGTTTATCCTCATTGTCGAAAGTTTCGGCACTAACTTTAATAAGATCTACCATCATAGAATCTTATAGAGAATGGCTGGAAGATCCTGAAGTACAAAATGCCGAGTTATTGTTTTGCTTTACCGCAAACATTTCTTTGCAGGATAATTAAATAATGAGTAGTAAATTTTTCAGCATAATTAGGTTTCTGATTTTTTTCACTATCATGGTATTTATCTTTCTACCTGAACAGATGATGGATCTGATTTTTGACCATTCAGTTAACTATGAAGAATTATTACAAGAAATAGCATCTCCAAAATTGTATTTTATTCTTTTTGTTTTCTTGATAATTTTTATAAATATTTTGAAAGAAAAAGATGATCATCCAAATGATAATGATTGGAAAGAAATGTTGAAATATTTTTCCAAAAATTACCATCCATTAAAAAAATTAAGTTTCAAATTTGGCAGTGGATATATTGGTTATGAAACCAACTTCAATTTTTTACTAATTTGTGCAGATACTGTTGGCTTATACATAAAACATATTTTCCCGTTTAATCTGACTTTAAAGCCAATACTAATCCCATGGAGTGAGATATCTTTGATAAAAACAGAAAAAAAGAAACCACCTTTCCTTCAAATTCCGAGTTTTATAAACAATAAATCTGGAATATCTGCTCAAACAAAATATGTAAAAATTAACTTAAATAAATTCCCTGAGCAAGAAATAGTAATTCAATGGGAAGATGATTTTGATTCTTTTGTGCCCTCATCTTTAAAAGTAAAAAAATAGAACTCCAAATAAAGTTCTATTATGGTTGAAAATGGATTCTGGCCTTTACCAGAATGACGAACATTGAAGAAATATACAAACCCATTTTTTTGTTACACCTCCAACCAACCCGATTTTACTTGCCATCACTTTCCCATCATGATGAAATGGCAACCCTTAGATATCTCGGTCAATTAAACTGGAGTTTGATTATGAAAAGTATGAGTCACGGGTTTCGTATTATCTGTCAATTTATCCTCATGGTTGTTTCTGTCAATCTGATGGCAGGCGAGGAGAAAAAAGAAGACAAAAAATGGGATGTGAACAATCCACCAGGTGAAAGTTATGAGGCGACAATAGATGTTCGCGAAGGCACCTGGATGAATGTCACTGTTAGTCCTAATGGCAAAACTATAGTCTTTGATTTGCTCGGCGACTTGTATCAAATTCCAATTAAAGGTGGTGAAGCCAAACCCCTGACCAATTCAATTGCATGGGAAATGCAACCTCAGTTTAGCCCGGATGGAAAGCAAATTGCTTTTACTTCAGACGCTGGCGGTGGCGATAACATTTGGGTAATGGATTCTGACGGCAAAAATGCACGGCAAATTACCAAAGAATCTTTCCGATTATTGAACAGCCCAACCTGGAGCCCAGATGGTAGTTACATTGCTGCTCACAAACATTTTACCTCTCGTCGCTCATTGGGTGCAGGTGAAATCTGGCTCTATCATTTGGCTGGTGGTACTGGATTACAGTTAAACAAGCGTCCTAACGATCAAAAAGATCTGGGCGAGCCAGCATTTTCTACAGATGGCAAAAAAGTCTTCTTTTCTCGCGATTCCACGCCTGGACCAATATTTGAATACAGTAAAGATTCTAACAACATCATTTATGAAATTTTTTCTATTGACCGATTCACTGGTGAAATCAACAAAGAAGTTTCCAGCTTTGGCGGTAGTGTCAGACCAACGCCTTCTCCAGATGGTAATTATTTGGCTTTTGTCAGACGTATTCGAAATCAATCCAGCATCTTTTTGAAAGATTTAAACACTGGCAAAGAATACCCGATTTATCAAAAGCTTGATCGTGACATGCAAGAAACCTGGGCCGTTCATGGTGTTTATCCAAGTTTGGCGTGGACACCTGATAGTAAATCACTTGTCTTTTGGGCTGGCGGAAAATTACATCGTATTGATCATAAATCACAAAAGGTTTCTGAAATTCCATTTCATGTAAAATCCAAAATGGAAATGCGCAAGGCAGTAACATTCAAAAACAATCCCGGCCCTGACAATTTTGAAACCCAGATGTTACGTTGGGTTCAGGTAAACCCCAATAATGATGAAGTGGTATTTCAGGCCTTGGGCAAATTGTATGTAAGAGATCTGCCAAACGGCAAACCGAAACGCTTAACATCTTCTGCTGATGAATTTGAGTTTTATCCTGCATATTCCTCTGATGGCAAATGGATTGTTTACACCACCTGGAATGATAAATCGCAAGGGCAGGTGAAAAAAGTAAGCGCCAATGGTGGTAGAGGGATCAGTTTAACGCAACAAAGAGGAAAATATGTTTCTCCACAATTTTCCAGCAATGGCAAGCAGGTGGTTTATCAAAAAATTACTGGTGGTTGGTTAACATCTCCCGAGTATGATTTAAATCCGGGCATTTATCTGGTGAATACGCAGGGTGGTCGTTCAACCAAAGTAACCGCTAATGGTCGTGCGCCATTTTTTGCCAAGGATAACAAACGTATTTATCTGACTCGTAACCAGAATAAAAAGGTTGAATTGGTCAGTGTTGATCTCAATGGTCAGGATCCTGTGACTCATGCCAGCTCTGAATTTGCGACGGATTTTAGTCTGTCACCAGATAATACCTTGTTGGCATTTAAAAACCGATATCATCTTTATATTACACCTTTTACCAATGCATCAAAGGCAATTGAGTTGTCTCCCAAGGCAAAAAATCTGCCGGTGATCAAAGTTAGTAACGAAGGTGGACAATATGTTTCATGGAACAAAAACAGCTCTCAAATCAATTGGGCTTTAGGTAATCAATTACACCGATACAAATTACCAGATGCTGAAAAGTGGGCAGAAACCAAGGAAGTAAAACCTCAAATCACCAACCTTGGTTTTAATGTTAAAAGTGACAAACCTTCTGGCAGTATTCTGCTTTCCGGTGCACAAATTATTACCATGAAAGGCGATGAAGTCATTGCCAATGGCGATATTCTAATTGAGCAAAATCGCATTAAAGCGGTCGGTAAAAAAGGCAGCATCAAAACCGGAAAGGGAACAAAAACCATAGATGTTACTGGCAAGACCATCATTCCAGGTATCGTTGATGCTCACTGGCACGGCAGTCAAGGTAGCAGCCAGCTGACACCCCAGCAAAACTGGTACAATCTTGCTACTCTGGCGTTTGGAGTCACTACCATTCATGATCCGTCTAATAACACTCAGGAGATCTTCTCTGCTGCGGAACTGGCTCGCGCTGGCCAAGTAGTTGCTCCCAGAATATTCTCAACGGGTACCATTTTATATGGTGCAGAGCATTTTATTACGGCCGAAATTGACAGTCTGGATGATGCCACCAAACATCTAAAACGTTTGAAATCTCAAGGTGCATTTTCTGTAAAAAGCTACAATCAACCAAGACGTGAACAGCGTCAGCAGGTTTTGGAAGCGGCCAGAAATACTGGCATGATGGTAATGCCGGAAGGCGGATCATTGTTGCAACATAACCTCACCATGATTGTTGATGGTCACACCGGTATTGAGCACTCCATTCCGCCTGCAGCCATCTATGATGATGTTAAGCAGCTTTGGTCGCAAAGTGAAACTGATTACACGCCAACGCTAATTGTGGGTTATGGTGGTATTTGGGGTGAGCATTATTGGTATCAGCATACTGAAGTATGGAAACATCCTATTTTGTCTAATCTTGTTCCCAAGCATGTGCTTTACCCACGTTCTATCAGAAGAACAATGGCACCAGAGGAAGATTACAATCATGTGAAAAATGCCAGCATTGCCGCTGAACTTCAGGATTTGGGTGTTGGTATTCAGTTAGGTGCGCATGGTCAACGTGAAGGTTTGGGCGCACATTGGGAAATGTGGATGTTTGCTCAAGGCGGTATGACGCCTCTTGAAGTGATCAGAGCCAGTACCTTGGATGGCGCCAAATATTTAGGTATGGCAGATCATATTGGTTCACTTGAAGCTGGTAAACTGGCTGATTTGGTAGTTCTTGATGAGGATCCTTTGAAAGACATTTACCAATCCGACAAGGTTAACATGGTCATGGTCAATGGTCGTTTGTACGATAGCAAAACCATGAATGAAGTTGGTAATAATAAAAAACGTGCAAAAATGTATTTTGAATAGTTAGTCATTGTGTTATTTCAAGGCGGGATCGCTATGCGTTCTCGCCTTTTTTTATGCTTTTAACTTTCCCTAATCATACTCCCTCTGGTCGCTCACCATAAGAAAGCCAGTGAGATTCTCTCCAAAAGATAATAACTAACTCAACTCGTCATTCTCACGAAAGTGGGAATCCAGCTACATGTCCATCAAATAATATCTGGTTGCCAGAGACTTAAAGGTCGTGTAAATTGAGAACAATAAATAAAAGGAGAATATATGAAAAACATATACATCGCACTTATCATTTTTCTTACAGGCTGTGCTGGCCAACACAACAGACTATCACCAGACCATAAAAGAGATGCCCAATATTATGTAAATTCAGGTTACAACTTCCTTTCAAAACAGAATCTCATAAATGCTGTTGAGGAATTTGATAAAGCTATTACTCTCTGTAAAGAGCAATACGGCAATGGCGAACAAGCAGTATTTGCTGCTCGCACACCCACTGAATCATTGTATTACATGCTGATTGCAACAGCAGAAAGTAAAAATGCTGTAGTCATTGCTAGCACCTGTGCTGATGCCTTGTATTTAAAAGGATACTCGGTTCTTGAATTAGATAAAACAGAACTAGCGCAATCTCTATTGGAACGAGCTGTCGCATTGTCACCTAATAACTCCCTTTATTTGTCAGAACTGGGGCATATTCTCCACGCTAAAAAAAGCTGGCAGGAAGCGCTTGATGTTTTTATCAGGTCTGAATCAGCTGCAAAAACCTATTCTCCTGACGACGTCAAAGAACAAGAGTTGACCCGAGCGATGCGAGGTGTCGGTTATTCTCTGATTGAACTCGGTCGTCTGGATGAAGCTGAAAAAAAGTATAATGAATGCCTGAAAATTAATAAAAATGACGAAGCGGCAAAACAGGAATTGATTTATATAAAGCAACTTAGAGATAAAAGTAAGTAATCCTTCTAGTATCTATGCCTATCCCAAAGGACATTGAAGCTGAAATATACTTTTTAACTTCTGAAGAGGGTGGAAGATCAACGCCTGTTACAACTCAATACAGACCTCAATTTTATTATGAGGGTCGCGATTGGGATTCAGCTCATATTTATCCAGATGTCGATCAAGTAAATCCGGGAGATACTGTACGTGCTTATCTCGGATTTATGAGTCCAAAGGAACATTTAGGAAAAGTATATGTCGGTATGGAATTTTTGATTCGTGAAGGTGAACGCACAGTAGCAAAAGGCGTCATTACCAAAATTATTGAACTTGAGAAATCAGCAAATCGTGAAAATTAGCCAACCATAAACTAATCTCACTTGCCCAACCCACCAAAAATAAGGTATTAATAGCTTTTTAATTTCCCGACAAGTAACACACTATGATCAAACCCTTTGCCGAAGCCTGCGAAAGAAACCAGCAACCTATTCTTGAGGTGATTCAACCACTGCTTGAAGATAAAAAACATCTACTGGAAATAGGTAGTGGAACAGGTCAGCATGCGGTTTTCTTTGCAGAGAAAATGCCACATATAACCTGGCAAACTGCTGACATGTTGGAGAATCACGAAGGGATTCATTTATGGCTGAAAGAAGCTTCTCTTAATAACATTCTTCCACCTATAGAATTAAATGCTTTTACTTTTGATTGGTCTGAGCAAACTTATGATGCTGTCTTTACTGCTAACACTGCACACATTATGCCCTGGTCTGCTGTCGAATTAATGATTCCCGGAGTCGGTAAAACCCTTAAAACGGGTGGACTTTTTATTATCTATGGCCCATTTAATTACAATGGGAAATTTACCAGTGAAAGCAATGAGCGATTTGAGCAGTGGTTAAAGAATGCTGATCCGGAAAGAGGCATCAGAGATTTTGAAGCGATTGAAAAACTGGCTAATGTGAATGGAATGCACCTGCTTAATGATTATGAAATGCCTGCCAATAACCGAATTTTGGTTTGGGAGAAAGGTTAAAGATCAAAATCCTCTACCGCTCAAATTTCAAAATATGCCCTTTAAACTGTTTATCAAGATAATCGGTATGTTCGGGTTTAAATTGACTAACCGAAAACCCAAAATC
>JAOUOC010000040.1 GCA_029880585.1 Gammaproteobacteria bacterium | reverse complement strand
CCAATACTTAAAATTAACAGCAAGATAACTTTTTTCATTAATTCATCCTCAAGCGTTTCTCAAAATACGACATCGCAAAAAAATCAAAAGTGTTAGATAGCCCAAAAGAATAGCACTAAAATAAAGGCCATGGCTAGTATTTATAGTCGCTTACAGGTTAAACTTATTGGCATAAGATAGCGGTTACCCAATAAGACATGCAAGGTAAAATAATCGATGAATCAACAACAATCAAACTCGTCTGACAATCTTTCCACTGAAAAGACACCGACAGATTGGAAAATACATAAAATCAATATTGCCACGTCACTATCCTGGTTTGCTGAAGGATTTAAAATGCTCGGTAAAAACCCTGGCGCGTGGATTGCGAGTGTTGTTGCTTCATTTGTAGCCAGCCTTGTCATCATCATGATAATTACCAGATTTATGGGTTTTTTCTCCATTTTTCTACTACCACCATTTTTTACTGCCGGGTTTATGTTCGCCTGCTATCAGCTAAAATACTACGACACCTTTGAAATAGGATTCATTTTTAAAGGATTTGAAGAGAAGTTTATTCAATTGGGTATTTTGGGACTATTTTTTTCTCTGGGAGGAATGTTGGCATTCTATTTATCCATTAATTTATCTGAATTTCTCGGATATAAAGTATATGCACCAGATGGAAAGTTATTTGGTACAAACCCGCAATATACTGAAAATTATATTTCAGATCACATAAACACCATTAGTCTGTTTTTTATTTTATTAATCCCCATTTTCATCGGTCTGTGGTTTGCTCCTGCAATTGTTATTTTTTCAGAAATAAAAGCTCTAAAGGCTATTCAATACAGTTTTAAAGCTTTCTTTAAAAACTTAATACCTTTAATTGTGTTTTTTGTCGTTTTTATAATTGGTATCACTGTTATTGAACTTTTAATACAGCTAATCCAGCAAGCTGATAGTTTTTTATTTTATATAATCGCTGTCCTGTATAACTTTACCTTTATTAGCCTGTGTTATGCTTTGCTCTTTGTTTCTTTCGAATCGAATTTTAATCTTAAAGAATACAAGAATATTGACAACAAACCATTAAATCCCGATAGTAATGACGATTCGAGTATGACGGCCTGACTTATTAATTTTTGCTAGCCAAATAATCTGCTAACACTGACTAATCATTATCCGGACTCAAATGCCAGACTTCCTTTGGTGAGAGTTCGGTTCGACTTGATTTTATAGGTTGTTCAGATTGCCTGACTTCTTCCAAACGGAAGTCCTCTGCTTCTTCATCAGGGTTACGGTTTAGCCCAGAGCTTAATTGAATGACTGTAATTTCAATTTCTCCAAACTGATTTCTACTTGCCTCAAATGTAACCTGAGCCTTACTGAATAAATTTTCACGAACCATTCCTTGCAAAAATGTATGCTGTGCAAACGAAGTTGTTACCTGTTTATTTATATCCATTTCTTTTTCAAGAATGACATTTTCATTTAACAAGGAATATAGTTCCGAAACCCCTGAATACTGAAGTATCGAAATATCGGAATAATCCTTGTAAATTGCTCTTAATGCAGGCGCAAGGTATTCATCTTGCAGTACTGAGTTATACTCAACAATCAATTGTTGTTTGCTAACATTGATGTCGCTTACACGGTCTCCAACGCACAAACCGTAAACGCAAAGAGGATTACCAATAGCATTTACAAATTGGGAAAAGAAGAAAGTACATAGAAAAAAAATAGATTTCATTTGTCTAAAACTCCATTTAATGACAAAGCGTTTTAAACTCAAACATACCAAAGAGTTTAGTCGTTTTTAATGTTTTTGCTGAATATTTGAGCAAAACATCAATAATTTCATCCTGAAAGTTGTTCTAATTATAACCAATTCTGAGCGAAGAAGTTGATTAAAATTAAATTTTAGCTTTCATTTAATCGAATTTGTAACCTGACACATAAAAAATTGGACAGTTTTTCAATAAGTTGTGATAATTTGATACAATTGTGTTCTGGCTACTCTGGCCTATTTCTTAACAGCAGTTGATAGAAACTTTACACAGTCTGATTTGGATAAAAAAGTTATCATGCAAACCAACATTGAAAATGAATACAATAATGATCAACTTGTAAAGCTTAATGAAGCCTTGCAGAGTGGCCGTTTTGTTCAAGTCAGAAAAATGCTGAACGAGCTTCCTTCGGCCGATGTCGCTCATTTTCTTGAATCTACACCACCAAAAGAACGGGATATCCTGTGGCGACTCATCAATACCGAACGTGAAGGTAAGGTTTTACAGTTTCTGGATGATGAGATAAGAAATGAATATGCTACCAATATGGAACCGGCAGCTTTGGCAGCCGCAACTCGCGATCTTGATATTGATGACCAGGCTGATATTTTAGGCGATCTGCCAGACAAAATTGTAAAAGAAGTTCTTGCCTCCATGAAAGTCCAGGATCGTCAGCGTGTTGAGCATGCCATGAGCTATCCGGAAGATTCTGCTGGTGGTTTGATGAATACCGATGTGGTCACCGTCCGACCGCTGGTAACTACTGAAGTAGTTCTTCGATATCTTCGCATGAAAGGTGACATTCCACGCAATACTGATTGCATCTATGTTGTTGATTCCGAGGATAAATATATCGGTTCAGTAAAACTTTCATCTCTTATCACCAGTCAACCAGAAACTATAGTTGATGAATTACTCGATGAGAGAATCAAGGCAATTTCCATCACTTTGCCAGATGATGATGTGGCGCGTTTATTTGAAAGACGCGACTTGATTTCTGCTCCTGTAGTGGACCCTGACGGAAAACTGCTGGGCCGTATTACCATTGATGATGTTGTTGACGTCATCATTGAGGATGCCGATCACTCTTTGATGAGTATGGCAGGTCTTGATGAAAATGATGATACCTTCGCGCCTGTTGTTACCAGTGCCAAAAGAAGAGCTTTCTGGCTTGGTATTAATCTGATCACTGTTATGGTGGCAGCTTCTGTGATTGGTATTTTTGAAGATACCATCAAGATTGTCACTGCTTTGGCAATTTTACAGCCTATTGTCCCTAGTATGGGTGGTGTTGCAGGTATGCAAACACTTACACTTGTTATACGTGGTCTGAGTGTTGGCCACATTAGTAATAGCAACTTTAAATGGTTAATGTTTAAAGAGCTTGGTGTTAGTCTGCTAAATGGATTTCTATGGGCTATAGTTGTTGGTTTCTCAACTTATCTCTGGTTTAACCTTACTCAATATCAAACTTATGCTGTCGAACTAGGTATCACCATAGGTGGTGCAATGTGTATCAATCTTATTGTGGGTGCAACACTGGGCGCGTGCCTTCCAATGATACTAAATAAATTAAAAATCGATCCGGCTATGTCCGGTGGTGTTGTTTTAACAACTGTTACTGATATGGTCGGTTTCTTTGCTTTTCTTGGATTGGCAACTATCTTTTTTGCTTAATTAAAAACTATTTCTTTTTTGCCATTTTCTTATAACGACTTTTATTACGTCGAGCTTTTTCCAGTAATTCCTCGGTTACTTTTTTCTTCTTTCCTGCATAAGGGTTTTGACTCTCTTTAAATTCAAACTTGATTGGTGTACCAATAATTTTTAACTGCTCTCTAAAACTCTTTTCAAGATATCGAATATAGGATTGAGGTAAAGATTTGGTTTGATTTCCGTGAATAACAATTCGTGGAGGATTATGGCCACCAGGATGAGCATAACGTAATTTGCTTTTAAATCGTCCATTGGCAGGCGGTTGATGTTTGGCGACAATGATTTCCAGAGCTCTTGTCAATTTAGAAGATGACATTTTAACTCTTGCGCCAGCATAGGCTTCATCAACAGCGTCCCACAAATTGCCAACGTTAGTTCCGTGCAAAGCAGAAATAAAATACAAACGGGCAAATTCTGCAAAGTAAAGCCTTCTTCCAATTGCTTCCTTCACATCAATACGCTGACCTTCAGACATATTATCCCATTTGTTAACTGCCAGGATGATAGAACGCCCGGCATCTATAGCAAAACCCAGCAAGTGCAAATCCTGCTCCGTTATCCCTTCACGAGCATCAAAGACCATAACGACAACATTGGCATCATTAATTGCTTGTAATGTTTTTAATACCGAAAATTTTTCAACTGCCTCGTGTACTTTACCACGTTTTCTGACACCTGCAGTATCGATTAAAACGTATGGTTTTCCGCGTCTTTCCATTTCAATGTAAATCGAATCTCTAGTGGTTCCGGGCATATCAAAAACAACCACGCGATCCTCGCCCAACATTCTGTTAACCAGTGTTGACTTGCCAACATTTGGCCTTCCAATAATAGCCAGTTTTGGCTTGAATGATGTTTCTTCTGCTGTATCTGAATCCTGCAAATGACTACTATCATCAGATGCTGAATGTTCGGAAAGTTCGTCCGAAATTATTGCCTGTTCGGCTTCATCAACTTCTGCTGTTTCAAATTGTGGCAAAATAATTTGGTCAATCAAACGACTGACACCTCTGCCATGGGCAGCTGCAATAGGGGAAACGGAATCAAAACCTAATGAGTAAAAATCTGACAGGACTATATTTTCATCCAGACCATCCACCTTGTTGACAACAAGATGAATTGTTTTGTTTTCCTGTCTAAGTTGAGAGGCGATAGCTTCATCTACGGCGGTTAAACCCTCTCTGGCGCTTACCAGAAAAAGAACCAGATCAGCTTCATTAACAGCTTGCATGGATTGTTCGGCCATTAAACCATCGACACCAAGTTCTCCACCTGTTAATCCACCCGTATCAATAACAATGAAAGACTGTTGCTGAAAAGTAGCATGACCATACTGGCGATCACGTGTCAACCCGGGCAGATCGGCTACCAATGCATCCCGGGTTCTTGTGAATCGATTAAATAATGTTGATTTGCCAACATTTGGCCGCCCAACCAGCGCTATAACAGGAAGCATTATTAAAAAGTTAGTCCCTATTTCTCTTTGCGTACTGCGTACAACGTACCACTTTGCGCCAATAAAATAATCTTGTCATCAATGACCAAGGGCTTAGCTGAAATTCCATCAGAATCAATTTCTTCGCGGCTTAATACTTGTCCATCTTTCTTCGATAGCCAGTGTAAATAACCCTCAAAATCAGCTACGACAACATAATCACCAACAAGTACTGGAGTGGTTAAAATGCGTCGGTACAAACTTTTTTCTGTCCATATCGTTACACCGTTACCTCTGTTGACAGCACTAACATGGCTATTATCATGAGTAACCAACAACAGCAAATCAGTGACACTTATTTCCTGATAGGTAGATAGTTCTCTTTGCCAGAAGACTTCTCCTGATCTGGCGTTAATATCAGCCAAATTTCCATTATAGGATGCAACGTAAATATGCTCTCCATAAACCTGAGGCTGAATATCAATATCAACCAGTCGCTGTATTTCTGAACGTCCAATTGGTGCTGAAATCAGCTTTTCCCATGCAACAATACCATTTTGCAATATAAACACCACCAGTTTTCCATTTGAAAAACCGGATATAACACCACCACCAACAATAACCGGGGAAGAATTACCTCTAAGGGTCAAGCTTGGAATTGTTTGATCGTAAACCCATTTTCTCTCACCATTCTCAGCTGAAAGAGCCGTTGTTTTACCATCAACTGAATTTACCACCACATGGCCTTCACCTATCGCGGGCTTGGAAATTATTTCGCTTGGTAATTCTTTGCGCCATTTGACTTTACCTGAAGTAGCGTCCAGAACAATCACTTCGCCTTGCTGAGCTCCAACAGCAAGAATGTCACCCAATACAGCTGGTCCACCACCAATTTCAGTTTCCAGATCAGTCTCCCAGAGTAGCTTACCGTTTTTAGGATCGACGGCTGCAACAACACCAGAATTATCGGCCACAAAAATTTTACCGTCCGAATAAACCGGCTCCAATTTAACTGTTTTATCAATTGAACCATCACCTATAGAAGTCGACCAGATCACGTCAGTATCAAACTGGTTGTCAAGATCGACCAATGGATTGGGCATATAAATATCATCTTCATCGGCACAGCCAGCAAAAAATACACTGACAAATAACGTCAATATTAACTTATAGCTCGGAGTAATCCTTATCATTGTTCTATTACCTCAGAAACTTCCTTTTCAATCATTCCGTTAAGCTCATCAATTTTCAACTGTAATGCCGGATTGCTCATAGTCAATTCATAATCCTTTGCTGCCTCCTGATAAGCCAATAATGCATCTCTCTTTTTATTGAGGATCATAAATGCATCACCCTTGGTCAAATTGGCAAGTGCAAAGTAACCTGAATCTTCTGTCACATCCAGCAAGCTCAATGCTTCGTTTGCTTTATCCTGTTGAAGATATATTCTTGCCAGTCGCATCTTTGCAACAACAGCCAAATCATGATCGGCATGATTCGAAATTATCCAATTTAGAGATTCAGATGCCTTGTCCAATTCATTTGTTTCGACAGCTTTTTTTGCCTGAACAAAACTTGCCAAAATTGCATAAGTTGAATCAGGGAACTGATTTCTTGAATCTTCTACCTTCTCATTAAAAAGTTTTAAATCGCCAGAACTTTGTATCGCAATAATCTGATTGTATAGATCAGATGCGTCAGCCTGATATTGGACTTTTTGCTCGTTCCAATATTTCCATCCGGCAAAACCTGACAAGCCCAAAACGGCTCCCACTATCAAGGATGTACCATTCTCTTTCCACCAATCTTTTAATCTTTCTAATTGCTGTTCTTCAGTTTCGTAACTCACAACCCTCTCCCGAACATAAATCTGCTAAATAACTCTAAACTGCTGAATTAACCTAGTAATTCACCTAATTGATCAATTAAATCACTAACGGATAGTTCAACCTGCTCTCTATCCTGTCTCAAAAATTTTATTGTAATCGTATCATTTTCAACTTCATTATCACCCATGATCAAGGCAATTTTTGCACCAGACTGGTCTGCTTTTTTAAGCTGCTTCTTAAAATTTCCGCCACCACAATGCGTTTGAATTCTATAACTATCGTATTGATCTCTCAATCTCTCCGCAAGACTTGTAGAATAAGTCTCGGCCTTTTCTCCCATGGAACAAAAATAGACATCAACAGCGGACAAAAGTTTAGTTTGAATATCACTTTGTTGTTCCAATAACAGGATTATTCTTTCCAGTCCCATTGCAAAACCGCATCCGTAGTTTGCCTGACCACCTAATTGTTCAATCAATCCATCATATCTGCCACCGGCACAAACAGTTCCCTGAGCACCTAAATCAGTAGTCACCCACTCAAAAACCGATCTGTTATAATAATCCAGACCTCGAACCAGAGTTGGATTAATTCTGTATTCAATGTTGAGCTCTTCAAGCTTTTTGCACAAACCTTCGAAATGAGTTTTGGAAGTCTCATCAAGATGTTCGGTCAACTTTGGAGCATTAGCAATCAATTCCGCCATATCAGGATTTTTACTATCCAGTATGCGCAAAGGATTTGAGAGCAGTCTTCTTTGACTGTCTGAATCCAGTTTCTCTGTATGATTTGAAAAATAATCTACCAAAATTTGTTTATAATTTTGGCGTGCCTCATTGCTACCCAATGAATTGATCTGCAATTCTACTTTGTCGGCAAATCCTAACACCTTCCAGAGCCTGGCTGAAAGCGCTATTACCTCAGCATCAATATCGGGCCCTTCAAATCCAAATGCTTCAATTCCAAATTGATGAAATTGGCGATAACGACCTTTTTGCGGTCTTTCACGACGAAACATTGGCCCAATGTACCAAAGTCTTTGCTGTTGGTTGTATAACAGGCCATGTTCAATTCCAGCTCTGACACAAGCAGCGGTTCCTTCTGGTCGCAAGGTGAGCGATTCTTCACCTTTATCAACAAAGGTGTACATTTCCTTTTCTACAATGTCAGTGATCTCGCCAATGGAGCGACAGAATAGCTCCGTTTTTTCAAGAATTGGCGTACGGATCTCTTCGTAGCCGTAGTTGGACACCACGTTACGTAAAGATTTTTCCAGATATTGCCAAATTTTCGAAGCTGAAGGAAGGCAGTCGTTCATGCCTTTAACAGCCTGGAAACTCTTCTTCAAGATAAATTCCTGTCATTAAGTTAAGAAACGCGCAATTATATCTTAAAATCAATCTTTAAACAGCGTAAATAAGGTTAATTTTGGAAAATTAACCTTTCAATCATATTTTAAGAATATAAGCTGAATAGTTTGAATTGCCCTGATGAGCTTTAAGGTTGGATAGAATTTTTTAATTGGACTGCTTTGTCTAAGTCCAGTCCCAAATGTTTAAATGAATATTGCAAGGAAACAACTCGCTCTTTCATGCTGCACTCATCAGGTTTGACAACAACAACTTTTATGGCATTGTCTTCTTCAGAGGCTAACTCAACCTTAAAACTATTATAATAGGTACAGCCGTTAGATTTTACCTTTATCGTTATAAATGCGCCTTGAATTTTGTAGTCTGTAAGTACAGCCATCTCTCCGTTTTTTTCAGAAAAAGCCAAAACTGTATTGGAGCTGCAACCACTCAAAAAGAAAATCATAAATGAAAAAATACATTTATTAACAAAGCTCATATAAACCTCTATCCAAACACATTTCTTTTATAGAACTGCTAACAACTGAAAATTTTCTAAACAAAGGTCATCATAATGACAAAATTCATCATCAACACCTTAAAAAATTATCAAACAACCAGACTACTGAAATGAGACTTCATTGATTTTATTAGGGTAGGCAGTATCCTACATCTGAGCAAATGATACTGGAACCATTTCGCAAATTGAAACTACAAATATGCTTTGTGACAACTTTATACATTTAACTTACTGATTTCAAAAATTATTATCTATTGCTTGAGATATTTTTTTATTATTCTATAAAAACTATTCTTTTGTCTCGATCAGACTATAACCTTTGGTTTTCTCGCTTAATTTTAGTTTTTTTTGGTCAAGCTGCTCTCTTACCTGTTTTTCAATTTCATCGACAAGAGAAAAATTATCAATTTTTTGCTTCTTTTCTCCATGTTGATATAACAAGCTGGCTTTCAAACCGCCAGTAAGGCCAATATCAGCTTCTTTTGCTTCACCAGGACCATTGACAACACATCCAATAATA
The DNA here is from genome assembly GCA_029880585.1 of Gammaproteobacteria bacterium. Taxonomy (GTDB): domain Bacteria; phylum Pseudomonadota; class Gammaproteobacteria; order Enterobacterales; family Kangiellaceae; genus Aliikangiella. The sequence continues at coordinate 6,010 of JAOUOC010000040.1, read as the reverse complement.
GCAACATCTAATGCTTCATTGACATCTTCCAGTCTCATCTCCAGTTCATTGACTGTCTTGATGACATCGAACTGCTGCCTTGAACAGGAAGGGCAGGCAATAAAATTAATCCCTCTTTGTCGAAGTCCCAATGATTTTAGAATATCAAAGCCAACTTTAATTTCTTCAACAGGATCAGCAGCAAGGGAAACCCTGATGGTATCTCCTATTCCTTCTGAAAGCAGTAAACCCAATCCAACAGCAGATTTAACCGAGCCTGAACGCAAACCTCCAGCTTCTGTGATGCCAAGATGTAATGGCTGGTCTATCTGGCTGGCTAGCAGCCGGTAGGCGCTAACTGTCATAAAAACATCTGATGCTTTTAGGCTTATTTTATAGTTATCAAAGTTGTGCTTATCCAGAATATCAATATGTCTGAAAGCAGATTCAACCAGTGCTTCAGGAGTTGGTTCGCCATATTTAACTTGCAACTCTTTTTCCAAAGAACCGGCATTCACACCAATTCTTATTGGAATATTGCAATCGCGAGCTTTCTCAATAACGGCCTTAATTCGATCTTCACTGCCTATATTACCAGGATTGATCCGCAAACAATCAACGCCATAATCAGCAACTTTAAGCGCTATTTTATAATCAAAATGGATGTCAGCTACAAGAGGAACTGGTGAAAGTTGCTTTATTTTTTTAAAGGCCTCGGCAGCATCCATAGAAGGGATGGAAACTCTAACAATATCAGCGCCGGCAGCAGCAATTTGTTTGATCTGGTTAACCGTTGCATCTACATCACAAGTCTCGGTATTGGTCATGCTCTGAACTGCAATTGGCGCATCGCCACCAATGGGCACGTTACCAACCATTATCTGTTTGGATTGGCGACGTTTAATCCAGGATATACCTTTCATTTCAAGATTTTCCTTAAAGCTTTAGATAGTGGCTATTGTAAAATAATACGTGCTGTTCTTTGAGGTTTAAAACGAGTCATATCATAAGGCTGATCATTAAAAGTCATTGAAACAACTGAAGGATCGCCCAAAACAACTGTCAATGGTGCAATACCTTGCAAATTCATAGTTTTACCATCATTTTTTATACCACTGGCAAGCATGTCTCCGTTGGCATCAGTAATTTCAACCCAACAATCACCACTAAATGAAAAGTCAGCAGTAACAACAGGAGATGTAAGGCGTGGTTTAAACATATCCAGTTCGTTATTATCAACTTTAGCACCTACTTCGACTTCATCATTTTCATTAACAGCTTCAACCTGCTGTTGATTTATCAATTTATCTTCTGTATCCATTACAAGCCGAGATGACACATCATTTACAGCTACCGGTTCAACTGATTCGTCCTGAACAACTCCTTGAATTTGCTCCAAAGTTTGGTCGTTCTCTTGAGTTTCACTATCAATTTGAATATCTAATATTATTTCATTACCAACATTGTTACTTGTATCAGAATTAAAATATTTTTTCCAAACTTCATAACTACCAACTCCGACAATAGCAACCACAATCAAGCCGGTAAACAACCTGAATACTGTGCTTTTGGTATTCATTTCATTACTTGATGCCGTATAAGTCGAGATTGATTCAACTCGCTGTACGTAGGCATTCTGTGTACCTACCTGTCGGTCAAACTCAACACAAATTGTTTCTACATCCAAGCCCATTTTTTTTGCATAGGATCTGAGGTAACCTTTTACAAAAGTCATGGGCAAACCATAATTAAAATTATTTTCTTCCAGATGAGCTATAACATCCTGATTTAAATTGAGCTGTCTGGCTACATCTACTCTCGACAACCCCAAAGCTTCTCTGACATCAGTCAATTGCTGACCAATATTCATCCTGTCCTTATGTTCTGTTTCCTTCTCTGTGCTCAAAACTTCTACATCCATCTTTTCTTATCACTCAAATAAATAGCAGTTTCTTCACTATCAGGAAATCGCTGGGTCAATATAATGCCATATCGACCAATCTCATCTTTGTCCCTTAAATAATGAGCAATCCTTAGACCAAGCCAGGCAGATTGCGATGTAATGCTGGAATTCTTCTCAAAACGCATCACGTAACTCTGTGCCAATGAAAAATTACCTTTGGCATAGGCTATTTGTGCCATTTCATATAGTGCTTGTGACATGTTGGGGTTTCTATTTAATGCCTTTCTGAAATTATCTTCAGCTGTCGCCATATCCTTCCTCTTAACAGCACAAAATCCTATGTTGTAGTAGGCTAAGGAAACATTAGTGTAATTTGGTACTTTTATTGCCCTGTTAAAATATTTATTTGCATCTTTATAATCTTTTCTCTCACAAAGAAAAGCGCCATAAGCATTCAGATATGAAGGGTTATCGGAATCTGTACTTAACGCCTCTCTAAAATGCCTGTTTGCTTTATCATATTCATGAACTTTTTGATAATAAAGACCAAAGGCATAATGCACATCGCCCAAATCAGGGTCAAAAGAGATGGCCTTATCCAAATGAAATTTTGCTCTTTCAAGATTATTTCGACTCAGGTAAGTCAAACCATTATTAACTCGATTTCTTGCAGCCTTGGTTTTATCAAAACCGGCACCTGAACTACTTGAAGTGTTTCCAGTAGAAACCGAAGGTGTTTGGGTTGTCTGACACGCTGTAAGAATCAACGTAACGATCAGGAATAATATTTTCTTGTACATTTCCACTCCTGTAAACCAACAAGATTCATCTTTATTTGTGATACAACTTCACCAATTTACACTGATTAAGCCAGTCAATCAACTATCAGATTGTTTCAAAATTAAATTTGCTGGTCATTTTATAATAATCAACAATTCACTTATCTGACTTCTACCACATTTAAACTATTTTTGTACTTTTCCTGACGCTTCGTTCTATCTGCGACTTTTCCTACTAATTGCCCACAAGCTGCGTCAATGTCATCACCTCGGGTTCTTCTGGTGACTACAACAAAGCCTTTGCTCAATAATATTTCTGCAAACGTATCAATCGCTTTTTGGCTCGAAGTTTGATATTCCGTATTTGGAAATGGATTAAAGGGAATCAGATTAATTTTACTGGGTACATTTTTTAGTAATCTGACCAATTCTCTGGCGTGCTCGGGGGAGTCATTAACGTCTTTTAACATGACGTATTCAATGGTGACTTTTTTGCTCGCTTTCGACTCACCAATATAATCCTTTACAGCTGGTAACAATTCTTCAAGAGGGTATTTCCTGTTAAGAGGAACCAGTTTGCTTCTCAATTCATTATTGCTGGCATGTAAAGACAAAGCCAAAGCAACATCCAGCTTACCTTTCAATTTTTGTAATCCTGGAACGACACCTGATGTGCTAATTGTCACGCGTCTTTTGGATAGTCCATAGGCATAATCATCAAGCATCAAGTTAATGGCATCAGCAACGGCATCAAAGTTTAATAATGGCTCACCCATGCCCATCATTACCACATTGGTCACCTTTCTTTCACCTGTGGTTTTAAGACTACCCAGCCGTCTTGCCGCAAACCAGACCTGTCCGATAATCTCTGCAGTGGTTAAATCTCGATTAAAACCCTGTTTGGCCGTTGAGCAGAACGAACAATTCACCACACAGCCAACTTGCGATGAAACACACAGCGTGCCTCGGTCGCCGTCGGGAATAAATACGGTTTCTATTGCCTGACCTTCTTGCGTTTTTAACGCCCATTTAATGGTGCCGTCATCAGACAGTTGTTCTGTTATGACATCCAGCCCTTTGATTTCAGTGACTTCTGAAAGTTTGGCTCTAAGAGATTTAGATATATTGGTCATTTGTTCAAAATCATCCACACCAAACTGATGGATCCATTTGACCACTTGAGGGGCACGAAATGGCTTTTCTCCAATTTCTTCGAAAAACTTAACCATTTCATCGCGTGTCAGGTTGAGTAAGTTTAACTTGTCACTCATTGCAATACCTTTTTTGCGAATGTCTTTTGCAAGACGGAATTTTCAATATTATCCTCCCTCGAAAGAGAGGATATCTATAACGATAAATTATCGAGTTCTTGGGCAGATTTCTTCATCTTTAAAGAAGTAAGAAATTTCACGCGCTGCCGAACCTGGGGCGTCTGAACCGTGAACCGCATTTTCATCAATTGAATTGGCGAAATCTGAACGCAAAGTACCTCTGGCTGCTTCTGCCGGGTTAGTAGCCCCCATGATCTCACGATTAGCTGCTATCGCATTTTCACCTTCCAAAACCTGAACCATTACCGGACCAGAAGTCATAAAAGCTACCAGATCATTAAAGAAAGGACGCTCTTTATGTTCAGCATAAAAACCTTCGGCTAGCTCTTTGCTCATGTGAATCATTTTGCTAGCGATAATTTTAAGTCCAGCACTCTCGAAACGAGCATAAATTTGCCCAATTACATTTTTTGCTACTGCATCTGGTTTAACAATAGAAAAAGTACGTTCAATTGCCATGAATCAACTCCGTTAAATAATCAAATCATTGTTTTATGTTGGTCAAATACCAAGGGCGCGTATTATACACAGGTATTTGTTTATGGTGTAGTCTTGTTTGGTTTTTAGACAAGTTTCTCTTTTGTTTGTCGTTTTATAGCTCCAACAATTTGAGTTTGTTGTTGCGAGATAATAAAACATAGTGCTAACATTACTTGGTAAAAGGGAACTAAACGATGTTAAAGAGAGTCTTAAGCGGAACTTATAAAAACTCACCATAAAAAAAGGATATCATGAATTATTTCAAAGCATTTTCTATATTAATTTTCTTATTGTTATCAGCATGCTCATCTAAAAGTGGTAAAACCTTTAATGACGTCATGGGCCATGTTTTTTCCGAAATTGCTGCTGAAAGATTGCTGCATGTTGAAGATTTCAAGCTTGAGAATGACCGAACCAGCTGCACAAGTCTTAGGCTATCATGCAGTGCTTCTGATTATAGTGAGTGGGAAACAGCTGATGGTGAATTGTCATGCCGATGTGTAAAACAGGAAGATCATAAATAAAAACAATTCAGCCCAACTAAACTATTTAGCCATATTAAAAGATTTATTCTGACATTAAATCCGATAATGAATAAACTTATTGCTCTCTTTTAAAAGGCAGTTTTTTCTCTAGCCTCTTAATATCAGCCTTTATCAAGCTTTTTTCATCGTTAATGAATCTACCAATCGCTGATGAAAAATCTGGATGAGTTATCCAATGGTTTGAAAAGGTTTGAACTGGCCTAAACCCTCTTTGAATTTTATGTTCACCTTGCGCGCCTGCATCAAATTTTTTTAATCCGTTGTTAATGCAATATTCAATGCCCTGATAATAACAAAGTTCGAAATGTAGAAAATCATATTCTCTGATACATCCCCAATAACGTCCATAGAGATTATTACTATCCCTAAAAAATAACGAAGCAGCTACTATTTCATCATCAGACTTTGCTACTATCATAACGATAGAATCCTTCATGCGATTTCCAATTTGCTGAAAAAAGTCCTGATTTAGATAACCGCCATGACCGCTTCTTTTCATATAGGTGAGCTGATAGAAGAGGTGAAATTTTTGCCAGATAGTTTCCGTAATCTCCTTTCCTTGCAAAACTTCAATATCAATTCCTTGAGAATCTACTGATTTTCTCTCTCGCTTGATGTTTTTTCTGTATTTCAACTTACAAGCAGCCAAAAACTCATCAAAATCCTGATACTCATCATTAAACCAATGATATTGAACTCCAAGTCTTTTTACCCATCCTGATTCTTGTAATTTATTTGACTCTTCAACTAGTGGGAAAAGAAGATGACAGGAACTTAGGGATTTTTCTTCTGCTATTTTTTCAATTGACTTAACAATTTGATTAATTATTTCTTGCTCATGACTGACACACGATTCAGCCAAATAAATTCTTTTTCCGCTAACAGGCGAATAAGGAATCGCGCTTAATAATTTGGGGTAGTAATTTAGTCCTGAACGAAAATAGTCATCTGCCCATTGGAAATCAAAAACATACTCACCGTAACTGTGATCTT
>JAOUOC010000210.1 GCA_029880585.1 Gammaproteobacteria bacterium | reverse complement strand
TTTAAACAATTTAAAAAGAAAGCCGCGTAATTGCGGCTTTTTTGTGGTTATAGATTTGAATCGAGAAAACAAATCAGGGTTTACATATTAGGATAATTAGGACCACCAGCACCTTCAGGTGTTACCCAGTTAATATTTTGTGCCGGATCTTTAATGTCACAGGTTTTGCAGTGAACACAGTTCTGTGAATTTATCTGAAATCTTGGATTTTCACCATTGTCATCTCTAATAATTTCATAAACGCCTGCAGGGCAGTAGCGTTGAGCTGGCTCATCATATTGTTTCAAATTCACGTTGACCGGAATATCAGAATCTGCCAATTTCAAATGAACAGGCTGATTTTCTTCATGATTGGTGTTTGATATAAAAACAGAACTTAACTTGTCAAATGAAAGTTTATTGTCAGGCTTTGGATAGTCAATCTTCTTGCTCTCGGAAGCCAATTTTAATTGCGCATGATCAGGACTGTTATCTCTCAAAGTCCACGGCAGCATACCATTAAAGATATTAATGTCGATAAACGCATAGGCAGAACCGATTATATTTCCCCATTTGTGTTGAGCAGGACCAAAGTTTCTTTGTTTGTGTAATTCTTTCCAGGCCCAGGATTGTTTATATTTAACTGCAAAATCAGTTAAATCATCGCCACTTCTTTTTTGCGCCAAAGCTTCAACTATGGCCTCGGCAGCTAACATCCCTGATTTCATTGCTGTATGCGTGCCTTTGATTTTGGCAAAATTCAAGGTGCCAGCATCATCACCAATCAGCAACCCCCCCGGAAATGTCATTTTTGGCTGTGATTGCAATCCTCCTTTAGTTATAGCTCTTGCTCCATAGGCAATTCTTTCACCACCTTCAAGGTATTGACTAATTTGTGGATGATGTTTGTACCGTTGAAATTCGTCAAATGGACTAACATGTGGGTTTGAGTAGGAAAGATCCGTGATCAAACCAACAGCAACCTGATTGTCTTCCATATGATACAAAAAACCACCGCCTGCAGTTCCACTTTCAGCTAAAGGCCAGCCAGCGGTGTGAACCACTTTTCCCTGTTGATGTTTGTCAGCAGGAATTTTCCATAGTTCTTTTATGCCAATGCCATAGTGTTGCGGATCCTTGCCTTTATCGAGTTCATATTTTTGAATTAACTGTTTACCAAGATGTCCGCGGCAACCTTCAGCAAAAATGGTATATTTTCCATGTAACTCCATACCTGGCATATAACTGTCTTTATGACTGCCATCCTCCGCTATTCCCATGTCACCGGTAAGGATTCCTTTTACGCCGCCATCATCGTTATATAAAATTTCTGCTGCAGCAAAACCCGGAAAAACTTCTACGCCCATAGACTCAGCTTGTTCAGCTAACCAGCGGCAGAAATTTCCAAGGCTGATAATGTAATTGCCCTTGTTATGCATGGTTTTGGGAGCGAGAAAATTGGGGATTTTATTACCTTTTTCTTCATTCTTGAGTAATAAAATATCATCTTGAGTGACTTCCGCTTGCATGGGTGCATTTTTATCTTGCCAGTCAGGGATTAATTCATTTAATGCTGTTAGTTCAAATACTGCGCCTGATAAAATATGTGCGCCAACTTCCGAGCCTTTTTCAACAACGCAGATAGAAATTTCAGTTTGCTGTTGCTGAGCCAGTTGAGCCAGTTTGATAGCTGCAGATAATCCGGCAGGGCCAGCGCCAACAACAACTACATCAAACTCCATAAATTCTCTTTCCACCATGATCTCCTTACGAATTGCGGTTACAAGTGGTATTGGGGATTAAAGTCTTTTATTTCGCTAACTGATTAAAACAACCTGGATAGTTTTCCTGTTGAGTTGTACTGTTAACGGGATATTACTAATAGCTATTCACAAATGATATTATTATACCTGATTTTAGTTGACGTTAAACGCATAAAACGGCAAGATCATGTTTCTTTTTTGATAATAATACTTTATTGCTTTTTTAATCTTTCAATTTTAAATATTGAAAATTTTGTCGTCATGGTATGACATACTACAATCATCATGTCAGGATGATTTCTGATGAATCAAAATTTAATGTAACAGGTGTGTGAATGAAAGTTCTGGTAACAGTCAAACGTGTTGTAGATTACAACGTCAAAGTGCGTGTCAAAGACGACCATTCAGGTGTTGAGACAGCGAATGTAAAAATGTCAATGAACCCTTTTTGTGAAATAGCCGTTGAAGAAGCTGTGCGTCTTAAAGAAAAAGGTGTGGTTTCAGAAATAGTTGCTGTTTCTATTGGCCCGGCTCAAGCTCAGGAAACCCTGAGAACAGCATTAGCTTTGGGTGCAGATCGCGCTATATTGATCAAAACGGATGACGAAGTACAACCTCTGGGTGTTGCAAAATTATTAAAGTCAGTGGTCGACAAAGAGTCACCTGATTTGATTATTATGGGTAAACAATCAATTGACGGTGATAATAATCAAAGTGGTCAAATGTTAGCTGCTCTTCTTGATTGGCCTCAGGGTACTTTTGCTTCAAAGGTTGAGTTGTCTGATGGTGAAGTTGCTGTAACCAGAGAAGTTGATGGTGGTCTTGAGACGGTTGGATTGCAGTTGCCAGCAATTGTAACAACAGACTTGAGATTAAATGAGCCACGTTTTGCATCACTTCCAAATATCATGAAAGCCAAACGTAAGCCGCTGGAAGAGCTTGACGCTAATAGTTTGGGTATTGATTTTTCCTCGAGAGTTAAAACACTGAAGGTTGAACCTCCTGCTCAAAGACAAGCAGGAATTAAGGTGGAGTCAGTTGAAGAATTGGTTGATAAATTAAAGAATGAAGCAAAGGTGATCTAAATGAGTATTTTAATTATTGCAGAACACAACAATGAAACCTTGTCTTCTTCTACACTGGCAACTATAGCCGCTGGTGTTCAAATAGCTGAGAAGAAAGGCGATTCAGAAATTCACCTGTTAGTAACAGGCGCCAACTCCAGTGCTGCAGCCGAAATTGCAGCAACCTGTTCATCAGTAAATAAGGTATTGCATGCCGAAAATGCAGTTTTGGAACATCCGACTGCTGAAACATTGACTGCTATAGTTGTTTCTATTGCTGAAGGCTATACTCATATCCTAGCGCCAGCAACAACATTTGGCAAAAACTTTATTCCAAGAGTGGGTGCGAAACTTGATGTACAACCAATGTCCGAGATTATTTCAGTTGAAGCTGCGGATACTTTCAAACGACCTGTTTATGCAGGTAATGCTATTGCTACTGTACAATCACAAGACAATGTTGTAATCGCAACAGTTAGAGCTACAGGATTCGATGCAGTGGAATGTTCAGGCGGCAGTGCTTCAGTCGAATCTATAGATGTGTCTGCAAGTCTTTATGAGAAATCAAAATTTGTTTCTCAGGAATTAACCGTATCAGAGAGACCGGAATTGACTTCAGCCAGTATTATTATTTCTGGTGGTCGAGGGATGGGCAGCGGAGAAAACTTTCATATGTTGGAAGAGATTGCTGATAAATTAGGTGCTGCTGTGGGAGCATCAAGAGCGGCGGTTGATGCAGGTTTTGTACCTAACGACTATCAGGTTGGTCAAACCGGTAAAATTGTTGCTCCGGATTTGTATATTGCTGTTGGTATTTCTGGCGCTATTCAACATTTAGCAGGCATGAAAGATAGTAAAGTTATCGTCGCCATTAACAAAGATGAAGAGGCTCCAATCTTTCAAGTGGCTGATTATGGATTGGTTGCTGATTTGTTCAAGGTTGTTCCAGAACTTAAGGACGCTTTGTAATAGAGATAAATAACAATCAATTCTAATGAAATATTATAAGGCTCTTAATTGAGCCTTTTTATTTTCCAGTAATCGGGTATTATTGTCGAAAGTCAAATATAGAGAGGTAGCAGTTGTGGCAGAAATCAAACAATCTATAAATCCAAATGATGATTTATCACAGTCATACAAATCTTTTGTACTTGTGATGTTAACTATCACCTATGTTTTTAATTTTATTGATAGGCAAATTCTTACTGTATTGCAGGAGTCAATTAAAAAGGAATTGTTACTCAGTGACACTCATCTAGGCTTTTTATCTGGCCTAGCATTTGCTGCCTTCTATGTAACAGTTGGCATTCCGGTAGCAAGACTTTCTGATAAATATAACAGACGAACAATTATAAGCATTTCGCTTGGTCTATGGAGTGCCATGACGGCTTTGTGCGGTGCTGCTGCCAATTTTGTTCATTTATTATTAGCCCGGATTGGAGTAGGGGTAGGGGAATCTGGTTCAAGTCCAGCTGCACATTCCATGATTTCTGATTATTTTTCCGAGCGCAGAAGAGCAACGGCACTCTCTGTCTATTCTACAGGTATTTATATTGGTATTCTTGTTGGCGCATCGCTAGGTGGCTGGCTCGATCAGGAATATGGCTGGCGAGTTGCATTTTTAATGCTGGGAATTCCCGGTGTTCTTTTCGCATTGATTTTCTTTTTTATTGTTAAGGAGCCTGCAAGAAATCGCAATGTAATCTCTGAGCAGAATAGCGATAGTCGGGATACTTTCTGGTATGTGTTCAAATACCTACTTACCAAAAAATCATTTATTTTTATTTCTTTGGGTGTTGGATTTCATTCATTTATGGCTTACGCGCTGAATTTTTTAGCACCATTTCTTTCACGAGTTCATGAAATGAGTACTGCAGAAGCAGGATATTGGACAGGCATGACTATGGGA
>JAOUOC010000211.1 GCA_029880585.1 Gammaproteobacteria bacterium | reverse complement strand
AAAAGACGCTAGACATGCAATCAGATAAAATTAAAAATCATTTAAGAATTATGTATGAAACAGAAAAAGTAGCAGCTCATCCTTTTTCCGTTCATCCAAGAATTGATACAATAATCCATGAAAAAGTCAGGCAAGCGCTTATAGAAATTGGGCAGGAAGAAGAAGGCAAACAACTTTTAAAGCTGGTTCCTATCATGGAAATAGGCAGTGCATCTATTGAGGATTATCTGTCATTAACCAATAAGGGTTTAGAGAAATTCAGGAGTGAATAATTGCAATTATGCGCCTTAACTTTAAGCTGATTTTTCCTATTGTTTTTGGTTATGCTGTCATAGTCACTATGATTCATTTTTTTTGGATACCTCAACTGCTGCAAGATCAAAAAAAACAACATCAGAATAATAATGAAAAACTCGTAAGCACTCTTGAACCCGAAATTATTCGTAATGTTTTGTCAGGAGATTTAGCTCGGCTCTATTCTTTTCTTGATACTCAAATTAACCTTCATCCTGAAGATTGGAAATACCTTGAATTTAAAGATTCTCAAGGACTTATGATCTATCCTCTTGAATCATCTGACTACTCAACTGGAGATGATACGGTAGAATTGATTTTTGATTTTAAATATCTCGATCAGTCCATAGGGACCGCAAAACTGGTTATAGATTGGACATACCAAAAACAAATTGTACAAGCCAAATTAAATCAGTTGGAAACTTATCTATTAATAGTATTCGGCTCTATAGTAATAGTTGTTTTATTTTGGCAAAACAGACAAATAATTAGACCTATTTCATCCTTAACAACAACAGCAACTGATATAGCCAACGGTAATTTTAATGTTTCATTTCCAAAACATAGCGAAGATGAAATTGGACAATTGGTTGACTCATTTGAGCATATGTTAAAAGTGCGCCGAAAGTATGAAACTGAGCTTAAGGATGCAAAAGAAATAGCTGAAGATGCAGCAATAACCAAAAGCCTGTTCCTCGCAAGTATGAGCCATGAAATAAGAACGCCCATGAATGGCGTAATTGGAATGCTCGATCTCATGTTAAATTCACAACTCAACGATAATCAGCGGAGACGCGCTGAGCTGGCGCAAGGCAGTGCGAAGTCTCTTTTAACATTGATTAATGACATTCTTGATTTTTCAAAGGTTGATGCTGATAAACTTGAATTGGAATACATCGATTTTGATATTAAAAATATGCTTAATGATTTTGCTGAATCGATGGGACATCTGGCTCAACAAAAAGAATTGGAATTGGTTCTTGATGCTACACAGGTTGCTGACTCTATGGTAATAGGTGATCCTGGTAGGCTACGTCAGATATTAACAAATATTGTAAGCAATGCGATAAAGTTCACCTCAAAAGGCGAGGTTGTCATAGTCTCTCGACTAACGCCTATTAACGAAACTATGCAACAACTGCAATGTGAAATTTCTGATACAGGGATTGGAATCCCAAAAAGCAAAATTAATACATTATTCGATTCTTTTAGCCAGGTTGATGCTTCAACTACAAGAAAATATGGTGGAACTGGACTGGGTCTAGCTATAGCCAAGAAACTTGTAACCCTAATGAGAGGCAATATTTTTGTAGCAAGTGAAGAAAATAAGGGTTCGAGATTTACAGTCACAATAGAATTAGGTGTTAGCAAGCAGGTTCACCATTTAATGCCTAACATAGACATCTCCAATCTCAATATTTTAGTTGTAGATGAAAATGCAACTAATCGTGATGTATTGAGTGAGCAACTAAAAAGCTGGGGCGCTTCAGTTTATTTTGCCAAAAATGGACAGCAAGCTATTGATCTTTGTGAGAAAAGAGTGGCTTATGAAGAGAATCCATTTTTTGATATTGGCCTAATCGATATGAATATGTCAGGTATGGATGGGGCAGAGTTGGGAAAAATACTCAAAAATGACGAGCGTTTTAATTCGATAAAGTTAGTCATGATGACGTCAATATCCTGTCAGGGTGATGCGCAGTTCTTTCACAATCTTGGTTTCAGCGCTTATTTGCCCAAACCTATAACCAACAAGAATCTTTTTGATGCACTTTCTGTCTTGTCTGAAAATGGGGATGCATTGAGACAAGCTAAACCTTTAGTTACCAGTCATTACCTTAGCTCTTTAAGACAAAATAGTCAGCAATGTAAATTGGAATCTCAAAAAGATGAATGGAAAAACAATAATTTTATTTTACTGGTTGAAGATAATGATATTAACCAAATGGTTGCAACCGGGATTCTTGAAAAAAATAACATAAAAATGGAAATAGCCAACAACGGTGTTGAAGCACTGGAAAAACTAAACTCGTCTGATATCAATACTCCCTATACTATGATTCTAATGGATTGCCAAATGCCCGAAATGGATGGATATGAAACATCACAAAATATTCGGTCAGGAAATGCAGGTGACTTTTACAAGAACATACCAATTGTTGCCATGACTGCCAATGCTATGGTGGGAGATAAGAAGAAATGCATGGATGCAGGGATGGATGATTACATTACCAAACCAATTAACTCAAATATCTTGCTGGAAAAGATACAACACTGGATTGGAAGTATGGATAAAAGTAAGACACAAAAAAGCGCCTTATAAAAAGACGCTTTTTAAAATTCTGAAAAAAGAATTGATTATCGTTTCGAGAATTGTGGACGCTTACGAGCTTTATGTAAACCAACTTTCTTTCTTTCAACTTCACGAGCATCACGAGTTACATAACCAGCTTTTCTCAAGGCAGGACGCATTTCACCGTCATATTCAATTAACGCTCGAGTAATACCCAAACGAATTGCACCAGCTTGTCCCGTATCACCACCACCTCTTACAGTAATGTATGCATCAAACTTGTCCAGCATTTCCGTCAATTCCAAAGGCTGTCTTACAACCATTCTTGAAGTTTCACGACCAAAATACTTATCAAGAGGCAATTGGTTAACAACCACATCACCTTTGCCTGGACGAAGATAAACACGAGCTGTTGAGCTCTTACGACGACCTGTTCCGTAATATTGTGTCTTCGACATTCTAATTCACCAATTAAATGTTGAGTTCTTTAGGTTGTTGTGCTTGATGCGTATGATCAGGACCAACAAAGATTTTTAACTTGCGCAAGCATGCTCTACCCAAAGGATTGCTAGGGATCATGCCTTTTACCGCATTGTGAAGAATTCGCTCAGGGGCTTTTTCACGCAACTTGCCCAAAGTAATTCCTTTGATACCACCTGGATAACCAGTGTGATGGTAATAAGTTTTGTCTGCTTCCTTGTTGCCAGTTACAGCGATTTTTTCTGCATTAACAACAACAATATAATCACCAGTATCTACATGAGGCGTGTACTCAGCCTTATGTTTACCACGCAATCTGCGTGCGATTTCAGTTGCCAATCGACCCAAAGTTTTACCTTCGGCATTTACGACAAACCACTCGCGTTTTACAGATTCTGGTTTTGCACTAAAAGTTTTCATTTTCAGCTCCGTCGGGGCTTCATTTAGCTATAAAATTCATACAATCAAAAAAGAGCGCGAATTTTACAGAAATGAAAGCAAGTTCACAACCTATTTTAATAAAAATAATAGGTTTATGTATGTTTTTTTTGGATTTAAATTAAATAATCTCTTTGATTGCTTGAAAATAGAGGCTATTAACCAAAAATTAAATTAAAGTGGTAATATCTTATTCGCAAAAGGTTATGTCTCCCTGTTCAAAATAACCGTCTTTCCATATCAAATAATAACAATTGCCTTTAAATATATTTTTATAATTGGAAATATTGGTCACACCTTCCAGTTTGATCATGATGTTCTTACCTTTTCTTGGTAAATGATTGAGCAACTCCCAGGCGTCTTGTTCAAAAAAAGCACTATTGCTGCTATCAATAAGAAAATCAGTCAGCGGTTTTATGTAGTTTTTGGCTGGTATCGCTTTGTTTTTTTCTCCTGATAGATTAAAAATACTCAGGTAATCTTCGCACACTGGTCCACAACCTCGACTGTTGACAGCAATAACCTGTGATCCATCTGACACATTCCAATAGGTCATTTCTGTTGTTTCTTCACAACCAATGCAAGTTGATCTCATAAAGCCGCTTCTTCGATCAACTAACTCAATGCTATATCTGGAAAGTCTTTCTTCACGGTTATAAAATATTTCTTGTAAAATTTTGGGAACTGGTTCTTTATGATACAGCATAAGCTCAATCAACTGTTCAGCGAGAAGCTCGGGCTCTTCTTTATTAAACCTCATATAAATAGCTTCTATTCCTTTTAATTTTTTTGTATAGCTTTCAATAATTTTAGAAAATAAGACATTTTCAGTTTTAAAGTCGTATTGCAAAAGCTTTGTATCTGTCATATTGCCGATATACTGAAAAGGAAATGTATCTAGCAAACTCATATTACGAGAACCACCAACATATAATTTTTTGCTGCTACCAGATTCATCTATGTAAAGCAATAACTGCGATTTAGCTCCATCGATATTGCTCATTTTCTGAAACTCGGTGACACTTAATTTTTCTGGCATACTAACTGGCATTGGCTGCTCTCCAAGTATTCCCCTATGCCAGTAAATATTATGTCGAGTCATTTTACCGACCAGCCAATAAGTTTTTTTAGTAAACTCTGGAGCATCAAACATATTATTTGGAAGAGATGATGGTTCTGGGCAAGCATCCATTTTGGCAGTAAAAAAATT
>JAOUOC010000209.1 GCA_029880585.1 Gammaproteobacteria bacterium | reverse complement strand
GTGGAATAAAATATTTTAAAAATATACTACTTATCATATCTCACTCCCGCTGCCATAGCGGGAATGATTTTACATCCAGACTATTATCGTAATAACAATAAAGGCTTTTGTGTTGCAGCCAACATTTTTGCGGTAAAACTACCGAGCAAGATATCGCGTAATCGATGATGACTAAAAGCACCCATTAGCATTAGATCGATATCATGATCTGCCTGATATTGCACCAGATTTTCTTCAATCTTACCGTCAACTAACGCGGTAGTAACATCAATTCCAACTGCCTGCAAAATATTTGCAGCTTCTTCCAGCATCGCTTGTGCATTCTCTCCTACGTGAACAATATGGCAGGGCAATCCCTGAAACAAAGGACTAGCAGCCACCATGTTTAATGCTTTGATACAAGACACACTACCATCATAAGCCAGCATGACTTTTTTCGGCTGTTTAAATGCCTTATTAACAACCAGAATGGGCTTGTGTAAGGAACGAATAACGGTTTCAAGTTGTTGTCCGACACCCGCTTGCTGCTCGTGAGCCTCACCTCGAATCCCCATTACAACCACTCGCGTTTTGTTTTCAAATTCAATCAGTGATTCAGTCAATCCACCATGGCGTTGCATCACTTCAAACTGTTCAATACCAGACTGTCCAATTCTTTCTTTTGCCTGATTGAGCAATAAACGTCCCTTTTCTATTAACAATCGGCTTCTATTTTGTTCTACCTCTGTCAGTTCAGCTAACAATTCCTGTTGACTACCCAAACCAATAGCGCCGGAAAAGTCACTAACTGCTGGTTCAATAGATTGCTCAATGGTATGCAACAAGGTTAATGGCGCTTTGACTTTGTTGGCAATCCAGCTGGCATAATCACAAACCGAATCGCTAACTGAAGATCCATCAATGCAGGCAAATACTCGATGAGATTGGTCAAATTGTTGTGTCATGAGTGACCTCCTAATACCTTGGCTAATTCTTCCGGTTTATCGTGCACACCAAAACGATCCACAATGGTTTCACTCGCCCGGTTTAATCCAATAATTTTAACTTCAGCACCTTCTCTTTTAAATTTAACCACTGCCATATCTAATGAATGAACTGCGGTAATATCCCAAAAATGCGCGCGACTTAAATCAATCACTACATGGCTCACGGCTTCTTTAAAATCAAATTGTTGCAAAAACTTGTCTGCTGAATTGAAAAATATTTGACCATGAAAACGATAATGACGGACATTATTTTCTGAGTCAAACTCAGTTTCGCAATACATAAAATGACTGATCTTGTTGGCAAAAAATAATGACGCCAACAGCACGCCAACAAAAACACCATAAGCCAGATTGTGTGTCCAGACCACGACAACGACTGTTGACAGCATAACAATATTGGTCGATAAAGGATGCTTTTTAATGTTACGAATTGAATTCCAGTCAAATGTTCCAATGGAAACCATAATCATCACAGCCACCAAAGCCGCCATAGGAATTTGCGCCACCCATTGATTAAAGAACACCACCATAATCAATAATACAAAACCAGCTACAAAAGTTGAAAGTCTGCCTCGCCCTCCTGATTTCACATTAATCACCGACTGACCAATCATCGCACAACCGGCCATACCGCCTAACAAGCCAGCACCTATGTTTGCAATACCCTGACCTTTACATTCGCGATTTTTATCACTCGGCGTATCAGTTAAATCATCCACAATGGTGGCTGTCATCAAGGACTCTAATAAACCGACCACTGCCAAGGCCATGGAATAAGGAAAAATAATGGTTAAGGTCTGCCAATTAACTGGTACATCTGGCCATAGAAAAATCGGTAATGCATCGGGGAGTTCACCCATATCACCGACTCGTCGTATATCCAAACCTAACATTAATGTCGCTCCAGTGACTAATAGAATACAAACCAGAGGAGAAGGAATCACTCGTCCAATTTTAGGTAAGTACGGGAACAAATAAATGATGGCAAGCCCCACCGCTGTCATGGCATAAACATGCCAGGTCACATTGGTTAACTCGGGCAGTTGTGCCAAAAATATCAAAATGGCCAAGGCATTAACAAAACCGGTGACCACAGAGCGAGAAACAAAACTCATTAAACTACCCAGTTTTAAATAACCCATGGCAATTTGTAGTAGTCCGGTTAACAAGGTTGCTGCTAACAGATAGTGCAATCCATGTTGTTTAACCAGCGTCACCATTAACAAGGCCATAGCACCTGTTGCCGCTGAAATCATGCCTGGTCTGCCACCGACAAAAGCAGTAATTACGGCAATACAAAATGAAGCGTACAAACCAACTTTAGGATCTACGCCGGCAATAATTGAAAAGGCAATAGCTTCCGGAATGAGTGCTAAAGCAACCACCAATCCGGCCAGTAAATCGCCGCGGATATTACCAAGCCAATCTTTTTGTGTTGAATGTAATAACATAAATAAACCTGTAAAAAATAACGATGACTAATATCACTTAGCCAATAATCAAAAACTTAAATATTGAAAACAATGAAGCATTGCAAGGGATTAATACAAAACCCCGATCTGCAACTGATGAAATTTTTTCCGTATGAAGATAAAAGATGATTGTTGCCAGACAAGTATGGCAGAAAGGCGCGGATTTTACCTGAACAAGACAAGGATAGCTATGGTAACACCCATTATTTTTGATGTGCTTCAAATATAGAAATTATAAGTAACTAATAAAGTATTATTAGTATTTTTATCGTTTATAATTAACGGGTAGTATTCATAATTGCTAAAAGGAGATTTTAATATGCAAACAAACAAATCATACATTTTAATCAGTTTTATCTTATCTATATCCGTTTTAATTTCAGGCTGTAAAACCCTCGACCCCTACACTGGCGAAGAAAAAGTTCGTTCATCTGTTAAATATGGTGCAATCGGTGCTGCTATTTGTGGTGCAATCGGTTCAAGAGATTCTTCCAAGCGCGCCAGAAATGCGGCTTTAGGTTGTGGATTAATTGGTGCGGCCATTGGTGCTTACATGGACAAACAGGAAAAGCAATTAAGAAAAAGTTTGGAGAATACAGGTGTAAGCGTTAAACGTGAAGGCGACCAAATTCGTTTAATCATGCCAGGCAATATTACTTTTGCTACAGGGCAATCTAATCTTCAGGAAAGCTTTTTACCTGTGTTGAACTCTGTAGTCACTGTGTTAAGAGAATATGACCAAACCATTGTTGAAGTTCAAGGCTACACCGATTCAACCGGTTCTCTGGATTTGAATATGCGGTTATCTAAAGACAGAGCACAGAGAGTCAGTGATTATCTTGAAAGAGGTGATATTATTCCACAAAGATTGATAGTGGTTGGAAAAGGTCCAGCGGATCCCATTGCTACTAATGCCAATGAAACAGGCAGAGCGCAAAATCGTCGAGTAGAAATTAACTTGAGAGCGATTGAAGGTTCGTAAAAGATATAATCTTATAAATTTTATTAGTGATTTTAAAATCCGTTACCAAGAGATTGGTAGCGGATTTTTTATCCGAACGTCTTCTTAGCTCTTGATTCCTGGCTCCTCGTTCCTCGCTTCCATCTCCTCTTAGCTATTCCCCACCAACCAATCCAGTCCACCAGTCACCGCAGCAACCTGTGCCAAAATACACTCTTCATCCGTTACTTTAGGACTATCAGGATAAACCTCTGTAGTTGTGGTGTAAGGACTATCAGTCAATCCTGCACAAAGCCCTAAAGGCTTGGTAGGATAATTAATCACACCTTCCTGAGTAATTTTCTTACCGATAATGCCACCCGTATCATCAGCTGGAGCGATATGCGTTATCTTTTTGACGGAATCAATCATTGCTTTCTGGAAATCATCTTGAGGATTTTCTTCATTGCCCACCAGATAAAAACCATCCGGGATATCCCAAACCGACTGCTCAATGGCATCTCTGGCCGCCAATGCTGGGCGAAAAACCGTGTTATCCGTATCAGTGGTTTCATGCAGATCAATATGACAAATAAAATCGGCATCAATAGAACCAATGGCTTGCATTAACAAACCAGCTTCCTGAGCCGGAGACGGGTCTTTAAACGAACGATTGGGATCAACCGCATAAGGATTCCAGCGATTGATGGTTTCATATCCCCATGGACTGACACAAGGCGCGACAACAAAATTGTAGTGTTGGGTATAATTGAATAATGCCGTTTCAACAAATCTTAAAGCGCCATGCACACCACTGGTTTCATATCCATGAACACCACCAGTAATCAAGACAGTCTTCTTGCCTGTATCCCAATTACGCGACTTGATTAAAAACAAAGGATAACGATCCGCATCATAATCCAACGCACCATATTGGCTAACATCATAATCTGCTTTTAAGGCTTCAATTTTGGAAAGCACCTGCTCACTATAACTGCGTTTGATTGTTTGCTCAGCGAGCCAGTTTTTCTTTTCTGCTTCGCCCCAGGGTTGATTGTTGTTTGAATTTGTCATGTTTAATCTCTACTCTATTATGAAATTTTCTCGTTCCCATGCTCCTGCGTGGGAATGCATACCTAGTGCAATTAAATTTACTGCTTTAAAAGGCGGGAAACACAAGCTATCCCTCCTTACGGCCTGAAGCCTCGAATCCCTCTCCCAGCTCCTAGCTCCTCGAATCCTTCGTCTCTACTCTCTAAACTCTATGCTCAATCCTATTCCTCCGTCAACTGCTGCACGACCCATTGCTGCAATTGCGGTAAAGGCAACGCACCAGACATACGGTTGAGTTCACGTCCACCA
>JAOUOC010000208.1 GCA_029880585.1 Gammaproteobacteria bacterium | reverse complement strand
AACAAGTTTTGGATATGTTGCCTTTATTTTTCCATTAATGTTGATTTATGCTGGTTATATTAACCTAAAAGAAAATAATGAAGAAAATATAGACAAATTTAAAACATGGTCTTTCAGACTTTTGGGGCTAGTTCTTACACTTCTTTTAGGCGCAGCAATTTCAGCTCAACACTTTGCAGATCCTCAACCTCAGGTAGCAGGCAATTATCTTGCCGGCGGACTTCTTGGAAAGATGATCGGTGATTTTCTGGTCAGATGGTTTAATCCGATAGGAACTACGGTACTATTGCTATCTTCATTTTTTGCATCGTTAACCATTTTTACCGGAATATCATGGTTTAAAGTAATGGATACCGTTGGAAAATTTACACTTGATTTTATTGCATGGTGTTTAAGAAGATTTCAGGATGTCAGAGATCGTTGGCGCGATTTAAAACTTCACAACAAGGTAAAGCAACAAAGAGAAGTTAATTTTCAAAAAGAAAAGAAAAGAATTGAAAAAAGAGAACCAGTCAAAATTACGCCAAAAGCTGAAAGAATAGAGCCGAGTTTCAGAGAAGAAAAAGAAAAGCAAACCAGTCTGTTTGAAAATATACCCGTTGAAGGAGAGCTTCCACCAATCAGATTGTTGGACGAGCCTCAAGCTGTCAAACAATCGATGTCAAGTGAATCTCTGGAAGCACTTTCACGTTTGGTCGAGTTGAAGTTGGCTGATTTTAAATTGGAAGCTCAAGTGGTTTCTGTTCATCCTGGTCCTGTGATCACGCGCTTTGAACTGGATTTGGCGCCAGGTGTCAAGGTGGCACAAATTGTTAATCTGGCAAAGGATTTGGCCAGAGCGTTGACAACCATCAGTGTAAGGGTGGTAGATATTATTCCGGGAAAACCCTATATCGGTATTGAAGTTCCCAATGAATCGAGAGAAATTGTACGCTTGAAAGAAGTTATAGCCAGTAAGGCTTTTGATAATTCCAAATCAGCGTTGACCATGGGATTGGGTAAAGATATTTCTGGCGAGCCGATAGTAATTGATCTGGTGAAAATGCCTCACCTATTGGTGGCTGGTACCACTGGCTCAGGTAAGTCGGTTGGACTTAATGCAATGATAGTCAGCATGCTCTATAAGTCTTCACCGGAAGATGTTCGTCTGATTATGATCGATCCCAAGATGCTTGAGTTATCAGTATATGAAGGTATTCCTCATCTATTGACGCCTGTGGTGACCGACATGAAAGAAGCAGCAAACTCTTTGCGCTGGGCTGTTGCCGAAATGGAAAGGCGTTACCGTTTGATGTCTGCTTTGGGTGTGAGAAATCTGGCTGGTTATAACCGAAAAATAACTGATGCAATTAAACTCGGAGAGCCGCTGACCGATCCTATATGGAAGCCGGGTGATTCTATGGATGAGCAGGCGCCAGAACTTTTAACCATGCCCAAAATTGTTATTGTCATTGATGAGTTGGCTGATATGATGATGATCGTTGGCAAAAAGGTTGAAGAGTTAATTGCCAGAATAGCACAAAAGGCTAGAGCAGCTGGTATCCATCTGCTTTTGGCAACACAAAGACCTTCTGTTGATGTTATTACCGGTTTGATTAAGGCCAACATTCCTTCTCGTATTGCATTTCAGGTTTCATCCAAAATTGATTCCCGAACCATATTGGATCAAATGGGTGCTGAACAATTGCTAGGGCAAGGAGATATGCTCTATTTACCAGGTGGAACCAACATTCCAATTCGTGTTCATGGCGCTTTTGTTGATGATGATGAGGTGCATCGTGTTGTTGCCGATTGGAAGCAAAGAGGCGAGCCTGTTTATGAAGAATCTATCACTTCAGAATCAAGTAATTTTGATGTGCCGGGTATTGATTCCAATGGAAATGGAGACGGTGAACAGGATGAGCTTTACGACAAGGCTGTCAGAATTGTTACTGAGACCAGAAAAGCTTCTATTTCCGGTGTACAAAGAAGATTAAAAATTGGCTATAACCGAGCAGCAAGAATGATTGAAGAAATGGAAGCAGCAGGTATTGTTTCTGCAATGCAATCAAATGGTGCCAGAGAAGTTTTGGCACCACCGCCACCACCAGTTTAATGTTCACTCAATATTCAGTTTTAAAAGACTATTATTGCAACAGTATGAAATAAAATAGGTAATGATTGAATGAAATTATTTCCCGGAGCGAAAATTTTGAAGATTGTTAAATACTTTCAGTTAATTCTGTTCCTGTTATGTTTTCAACCCGCAGTTGCTGAATCACTTGATCAGCAAAAAACTGCCGAGCGCTTTATCGAAAACATCAAGGGAATTAAAAGCTATCAGGCTGACTTTGAACAGAAAGTTCATAACGAAATGGGTGCAGAAGTTGATTACAGTAGTGGGAAATTTTATATACAAAACACCAACCATTTTCGCTGGGAAGTCGAGGAAGTATTTCCGCAACTGATTATAGGTAATGGTAAATACATTTACACTTATGATCCCGAACTGGAACAGGTAACCATTCAAAAATCAGGGACAAACGCTGGAAGATTCACCCTTGTTGCTGCTGACCAGTACCGCCGAGAAATTATTGGCGTCTTACCATGTCACTATCCTGATAGATCAAAAGAAAAAAGGCCAGTTGTTATTTGAACTTAAACCAAAAGCTGAAGGCAGTGTGTTTGAAAGTGTACATGTCTTGTTTTCCAAGGGAAAAATTTCTGAGTTGTTAATGAAAGATTCAATGGGACAACAAACCACAGTTACTTTCCAGAAGGTAAAAATGAATGAGAGTCTAAATTCCAGACTATTTATTTTTACACCACCTGAAGGCGTAGACATTATCGATTCCCGTGAAAGGTTGTTGGAAGAATCTCCCTAACAAATTTACCCATTAAATGACTGATTTATTCGATAATACAGCTGAAACCAAAGATCAAACTCAGTCTTTTGAGTTGCTGCCGCTTGCCGCAAGAATGAGACCTGTCAAGCTGGATGAATATGCCGGCCAGTCGCATTTATTTGAACCTTCAAAACCTCTTTATCAAGCCATTGAACATGGCAAATTACATTCCATGATATTCTGGGGACCTCCGGGAACGGGCAAAACAACGCTGGCAAGATTGATAGCTGAAAGTTCAGATTGTCATTTTATTGCAATTTCTGCTGTTTTAGGCAGTGTCAAGGATATACGAAATGCAGTTGATGAAGCGCAAATGTATCAACATCAGGGAAAAAAGACTATTTTATTTGTTGATGAAGTTCACCGTTTTAACAAGGCTCAACAGGATGCTTTTTTGCCCTATGTGGAAGATGGAACCTTCACTTTTATTGGCGCTACAACTGAAAATCCGTCATTCGAAGTTAACAATGCATTGTTATCCAGAGCCAGAGTTTATGTGCTTAAATCACTCGATAAATCAGCGCTTGAAAATATCTTGCATAGAGCATTAAACGAACCCAAAGGATTGCGTGAACAGAATCTGACAGTAACTGACAAGGCAAGAGAACTGTTAGTAGAAGTTGCTGATGGCGATGCCAGAAGATTGTTAAATCTTTTGGAAATGGCCAGTGATTATAAACAAACTTCTGATACTTCTGATACTGGACAAATAGACGAAATAATTATTTCGGCCATTATTGGAGACCAAATCAGACGTTTTGATAAAGGTGGCGAGGCATTTTACGATCAAATATCCGCTTTACATAAATCAGTCAGAGGTTCAGATCCCGATGCTTCTCTTTACTGGTTTTGTCGCATGATTGATGGTGGTTGTGATCCCCTTTATATTGCACGACGAGTGGTCAGAATGGCGAGTGAAGATATTGGTAACGCTGATCCAAGAGGATTACAACTGGCGATTAATGCCTGGGATGTTCAACAGCGTTTGGGATCACCTGAAGGGGAGTTGGCAATTGCTCAGGCTGTGGTTTATCTGGCTTGTGCAGCGAAAAGTAATGCTGTCTATATGGCATACAAAAAGTGTATGCAAGAGATCAGGGATGAAAACAGTTATGAAGTGCCGCTTCATTTACGTAATGCGCCGACCAAGCTGATGAAAGAACTTGATTATGGTACGGCCTATCGTTATTCTCACGACGAACCACACGCATTTTCAGCTGGACAAAGTTATTTTCCAGATGAAAAAGAAGCAAGCCAATATTATCAGCCAACAGATAGAGGTTTGGAAAAACAGATAGCAGAAAAATTGGCATTTTTGAAAGGTTTGAACGACAAGTATTAAAATCAGAACAATATGAACTGATATAAAGGCAGTGTAGTGATAGAAAGTACAAGTAAAATTCTTCCCGCATTAATGGTTGCATCAGGTGGTGCATTGGGTTCTCTGGCACGATTTGGTCTTAGGGAATGGTTGCCAGCTATTACTTCAACGGATTATCCGTTTAGTACTCTGATAGTGAATATTACTGGCTGTTTTTTGGCAGGTTTTGTTTATATGTGGCTTGAGGCATCCGGTGGACATTGGTCTGCTGAAAAGCTGTTATTTTTCTTTGTTGGATTTTTAGGCGCTTTTACTACTTTTTCGGCTTTTGCATTGGACAGTTTTTTGCTCTTTCATCAGGGTGATCATTTGCGATTAATGATTAATATTCTGGCAAATTGTCTGTTAAGTCTTATTTGTGTATTTGTTGGCGCGTGGCTTGGTGGTAGAATAGCAGCCCATTAAGGTTAACAATAATTTTTTAGGTATTTTGGATTAAGTAATGATCGACCCCAAACTTTTTAGAACTGATTTAGATAATGTTATTGCAAATTTG